>JAFRVM010000140.1 GCA_017438505.1 Clostridia bacterium
AAACGCATAGCACTCAAATCCTTTCTGAATGATTAAGTTTACGGCACATATCGTTTTTATCTTCGTATCTTATAATGATATGCGTCAGCTTTCCGTATGTAACAACTAACGGGAGTGAATCGCCCAAAGTTATATAATCGCTGATAATCTGCCACTTTTTTCCGCTCACGGCACATCGCAGACGAATGAGTTTGCCGTTTTGGTCGGTGCACTTTATTTTATACCGTCCCATTCTAAGCTTTTTATCATACAACGCAGGAATAACGCTGCCCCAATGTCCCGATGCAGAATACTCATCGGCAATGCTTACAAATTGCACCTTTTCGGTTACAAACCGCTCCTTTTTCTGCTCGGCGTAAGACAGTAAACCTATGCGGTAATTTAATGCTGTCTCGGTAATAAACAGCAGAGGGATTGACAAAAACAGCAGAGGGAAATCCATAAGCCATATAAGAGGAATCAATACGGCGGACAGGACAGCATCGAGGACAAAACAGTACAGCGCTTCTCTTTTGTAGGGCGCATATGCCCGCTTGCAGATATCGGTTTTTTTGTCAGTCATAATTTCATTATAATATTTTATCAGATTTTTAGCCTCCCTTGCCTAAAGGGAGGTGGCTGCCGTCAGGTAGTCGGAGGGATTTTCGGTAAAAATTTAGCTAATAACAATCCATTAGATTTTGCGCAAAAGTTGTTATAATGCCAAAGCACGCCTGCGGGTGCTACCCGCACAATCCCTCAGTCAGCTTCGCTGACAGCCCCCTTTACACAAGGGAGTTTTTTTATGTCGCCCAAAGTTCTGTGATGCCAAAGCATGCCTGCGGGGCTTCCCGCTGCCAGAGCATCAAAAGCGGGCTGTGCCCGCCTAATTATACCCCAAAAATCCAAACTTTTCAACTGCCCCGAAAAGAGCGGCATCAATTTATATCAATCTCCTTGTTATACGCAAAAAGCATTCTTCTCTCGCCGGTTGTTTCAAAAAGCACCCACTGCTCCAGCTCCTCTGAAAAATGCGGGTAGGCGTTGGCTATAAGGCACTCGATGACCGCACCGCCGTCCAGAACTATTCTAAGGTCGTTAAGTTCATTTACGGACACCGAAACAACCGTTTGCCCGATGATTTTATCCTTAAATCTCCAGACGTTGTACCATTCGTCATTATTGGTGCTTTCAATTTCGTCCCACGACTGGTAATCTGCGGTGGTGATAAGTATATCTCCGTCAAGAATAACGCGGCTCAGTCCCATAGCGTGGAGCGCCATTTTATCGCCGGTCTCTCCGTCTTCGCCGAAGCCGAAATCAAGCATATCCAACGTACAGCAAAAAGAAACGATCTTCAATCCGACAAGCTGCCCGACAAAATCACGGATATTTTTTGTTAGCGTCATATGCCTGATCCTCCTAAACCTGTTCCTTATTCATCATAATAAGAACAAGCAAAAGAAGTACCGCCGAAATCCAGATTGTGTGCACGGCCAGAACGGACGAAAGCACGCCGCCGACCCCTGCCCCCACAGCGAAAATGAGAATTATTCCGAAAAAGTGCAGAGCCTTATACAGCGAGCTTTTTTCCTTTGTGCGCAGATACTGAGAAAGACTCTCGGTGCCGCTGCGCAGATTTCCTATGCACATTGTGCTGGCATAGCCGTAGCCGTGCACCTTTTTAAAGGTCTGCACCTGCATGGCGCAGGAAAAGGAGACCAGCATATTGGCGAGCACATTGAATTTTACGGGTAAAAATCCCACCGCAGCGAGCAGAAGTATCTCAACAAGCAGAACTATCTGCCGCCAGTGTATTTTTTTTGCCGATTTGTGGCGGCTCTCGATTCTTTCTGCGATAAACACTCCCGCCGCAAAGGCTATAAGCGGCAAAAGATAGCCAAACGCCGTGCCGAGATTTCCCAGCATGAGGTTCTGGCTCATAAGCACCACGTTGCCGGTCTGAGCATTGGCAAAAACGGCGTCACGCACGTTGTATGTGTAGGCGTCCTGAAGTCCGCCCGAAAAGGAAAGCGCCGCGCACAGCAGAAAACTTTCCGAGGTCTGTATTTTGTTCATTTTTCTCACCTGAGTTTAAAAGGTTTTTCTTGCTGTCATGCGTTTATACGCCTGCCTGTGGCTTTCGGATTCTTCATAAAATCCTCTCATGGTTTCGCAGGGAAAGTCGGAGCACTACCCGCAAAAAGATATATTTTTCTGCGGGCAGCACTGGACAGGCAGACAAATATCACCCTCTTGCCAGTCGGTTTGTCTGCACCCGGGACACCTGCCGTCAGAAAAATCGGTGCACGCCGAGCAATCCACCCCGCAATAGGCAATCAAATTTTTATCCATTTTATTTTTCCTTCGCATATCGAGATATTTTTAATAATTATATCTTAAATCGACAGGGTTTTCAACAGACACAGACTAAAATCCCTCTTGCCCGGCGGACAAAAATACTTCAATTTCCCCTCATCCGACGGCTTCGCCGCCACCTTCCCCCCCATGGGGGCGGACAACGTCCGCTTCCCATGTGTTGCATCACAGAACTTTTATTGTTATAGAAAAATTGATTAAAGCAGGAAGTAATAAGCCTCCCTTGCCATAAAGGGAGGGGGACCGCGTTAGCGGTGGAGGGATTGTCGGTAAAAATTTAGTAAATGTCAATCCATTAGTCTTTTGCTGCGCAAAATCCGGCTCCCTTTACACTAGGGAGCCAAAAAAAATAACGGACAGCTCCGGCTGTCCGTTATTATATTATTTATACGAAACTATTTCTCCCGGGTCTTTATATTCAAAGTGGCGGGGAGAGGGTTTGCAGTCATCGGCGGGGTATCCCATAACAAGAATGGCAACCGGTTCGGTGTTCCCATCAAACTCAAATTCACTCTTTACCGCTTCGGGGTCAAAGAACATGACCCACGTAGAGCCTATGCCTATCGAGGCGGCCTGAAGCATCATATGGGTTGTTACAATGCTCGCGTCGATATCGCCGCTTGTTTTTCCGTCAAAGCTTCTCTGCCAGCAGAGGGTTTTATCATAGCCTATAATAAAGGCAAGCGGGGCGTTATAATGGCTTGCGGTGCATTTTTTTATCTTTTCAAGCCCCCCGGCGCTGCTGACGGCGATAATCTTTTGGGGCTGATTGTTTTTGGCTGTCGGGGCAAGCAGTCCCGCTTTTATTATTTTTTCCCTTATCTCTTCGGGAACGGGGTCGGGTTTAAAGCTGCGCACCGAAAATCTGTCGGCTGCAAGCTGTAAAAAATCCATATTATTATACCTCCTGTATATTTTTAAATGCTGCGGGCGTAGATCTGCACGGTGTATTCATCGCCTGTCTGCTGCTCGCCGGTGGGCTTAAAGCCCTGAGCCGTCCAGAATTTGATGGCCGTCTCGTTATCCTTTACAACTCCGAGGGATAGATAATCGTACTTCTGCCCCTTCATGGCGGCGCGCACATCGGCAAACACCTGCGTGCCTATGCCCTGATTCTGCCGCGCGGCGTCGACCATAAACCAGCCGATAAAGGCGTCGTCGTTTTCGGGATAGCCGCATATAAGATCCATGACGGCTACAAGCTCGCTGCCCTCATAAAAGCCGACAAAGAACTTGTCCTTTTCGCCCACTCCCTCGGGCAGACGGCTTATGATCTCGGTAAGGCTTTCCGCCGTGGGAAGGGCTATGCCGAGCTGACGGTAATACTTTGAGTTGGACTTGCACAGCTTATAGACGTCGGAGATATCCTCCTCGCTTATGCGGCGCACATCAAAACCTGTGGAAAGCGACTGGATATCCAGCGCCGCCCGGTCTGTTCCCGCCTCGTACTCGATGGCCTTGCGGAACTGGGTCTCGTAAAGATCGCGGTAAACGCCGTTTTTGCTCAGCAGCTCCTCGTGAGTGCCCTGCTCGGATATTATTCCGTCCTTGACGACAAGAATACTGTCGGCCTTTAAAATTGTGGAAAGACGGTGGGCGATAACTATGCTTGTGCGACCCTTCATCATAGCCTCAAGGGCGTCCTGAATGGCGTTTTCCGAAATGGAGTCAAGGGCGCTTGTGGCTTCGTCGAGAATGAGAATTTTGGGGTCTTTGAGTATTACTCGGGCGATGGATAATCTCTGCTTTTCGCCGCCCGAAAGCTTAAGTCCGCGGTTGCCCACCTCGGTATCGTAACCGTCGGGCTGATTTATGATAAAGTCGTGAATACTTGCGATTTTGCAGGCGGCTTCGATTTCCTCCTGCGTAGCGTCGTCGCGGGCGTACAGCAGGTTTTCGCGTATTGTGCCGTTAAAAAGATATGTGTCCTGCGTAACAACGCCTATGCAGCTTCGCAGATAGGTAAGGTCAAAGTCGCGCACATCGGTGCCGCCGATGGAAACGCTTCCGCCGTCAACATCGTAGAGCCTTGGAATAAAGTTTACAACGGTACTCTTGCCCGAGCCGGAGGGGCCGACGATTGCGTACATCTTTCCGCCGGGAACGGTAAAGTCCACGTCGGTAAGCAGGGGCTTGTCGGGCGAATATGAGAACCTAACGTGCTCAAAACGGATGTCCTTGTTGGAAACGTCGGGCGTCGCTCCGTTTTCGGGGGAAACTATGGTTGCTTCCTTGTCGAAGTAATCGAAAATTCGTGTAAACAGGGCAAGCGAGCGGGTAAAGTCCACCTGAATGTTGAGCAGCGACTGCACCGGGCGGTAAAGACGGTTAATTAGTGCGACCGTGGCGGTGATTGTACCGACCGTAAGAGTGGGGTCGAGCCCTTGTATAATGAAATATCCGCCCGCAAAGTAGATGAGCAGCGGTCCTATCTGGGTAAACATGCCCATAAGCACCATAAACCATTTGCCGCTGCGCTGTTCCTTCATGGCAAGGCGGGTAACCTCTTCGTTTACCCCTACAAAGCGCTTGTATTCTTTCTCTTCACGGGTAAAGAGCTTAACTAAGATAGAACCGCTGACCGATAGGGTCTCGTTTACAAGCTGGTTCATCTCATCGTTTTTTGCCTGACTTTCGGTAAGCAGCTTCCAGCGGGTCTTACCGACAGATTTTGTGGGCAGAATGAGCAGCGGGATGACAACTATGCCCACAAGGGCAAGCTGCCAGCTCATTGAAAAGAGCGCAACAAGGGTGGTAATAACCGTTGCCACGTTGCTTACAATGCTCGAGAGGGTGCCGGAGATTACCGAGCTTACTCCGCTTATATCGGTATTCATACGGGTGATAATATCGCCCTGCTTTTCCGAGGTAAAAAACGAGTGGGGCATGTGCTGAAGATGGTTGTACATCTGGTTTTTCATATCGAATATGATGCGCTGGCTTATCCATGCGTTTATGTAGCTTTCAAGCACCCCTATCACCTGCGAAACGGTCAGGGTGACAAACGCCATAAGCAGAAGCTGTATGAGCAGCTTCATATCTATGCCCACAAGAGCCTCGTCCACAATGCGTCCGGTGATTATCGAGGGCAGAAGTCCAATAGACGCCGACAGCAAAATGGCGATAAAAACAAACATAAACTGCACCCAGTAGGGCTTTAGATAGGATAAGATCCTTTTTAAGAGCTTGCCTGTGACCTTTGGCATATTCTGTTTTTCTTCATCGGTCAAAAAGCCGCGCGGTCCCAGGGAATTTGGTCCGGGCATATTTCCCACATCCTTTTAAAAAGTTGGATTTAAAGCAGCAGCGGAGCGTAAAAGCTCCGCTGCATCGGCATTTGGGATTGATTATTTGCTGACAGGCAGCCAGTAGTGGTTGCCGTAAATATCGGTAAGACGGTAGGATGCGCGGATATCGGAGGCGTCAAGCTTCAGGTTGCGAAGAACCAGACCGTCCGCGGGAACCTTGAAGGACTCACCTAATGTGTAGGAGGCCGAGTAGCTGCCGTCGGTGTTGTAGTAATCGCAGATAAGCGTGATGGTATCGCCCTCGTTGATTGCGATATCGCCCTTGGCCTCTACGCCTATTGCGTCATCGTCGTACATCGGGTACGCGCCTGTAACTGTGCCTTCGACGTTATCTTTTTCGTCAAAGATTACCTGAAGGTTGACAAGCTGACCGTTGAGCATTGCGGGGATACGGCCGATAGTTTTCCATGTGCCGTCGGCAAGCTCGTTATCGCTGACAAGGTAGTAAGCGCATACGTTGCCGTTGAGGGTGAGCCATGTGCCGTCAAAGTCGACAATCAGATCCTTGTCGTTATCCTCTGTCCAGTCAAAGGTGTTGTCAAGACCGAGGTCAATAAGACCCTTGCCGTCGTTTACAAATACGTTGAGCTCGACGGTGGAAATAAGGCTCCATTCCTTTTCGGTAAGAGCAAGAACCTTTTTACCGTTCTTTTCGGTTACGGTAATATGGGAAGCGTCGATGTAGTTCTCGGAAATATTCTGCGCGTTGTCTGCAATAAGCTGGGTATCTACCCACTCATAGCCGGAGGGCATGCTGCGTCCCGAAAGTCCGCCAAGAAGGTTGATAATTGTGGAGGGGCTGATGCTGAGACCTGCCGAGGGAGCCGGCTGAGAGGAAGCGGATGCACTGCCTCCGCCGTTAAGGAAGGCGCCGAAAAGCGAGCCGAGAGGAGAGTTTGCCGAACCCGAGCCGCCGCTGCTGCCCGAGGAGGTAAGTGCCCCGAGCAGAGTGCTCAGCAGGTCGCCGCCGCCCGAAGAGGGGAACTGGGAAGCAGAACCGGCTATCTGTCCGCCGTACTCAAGGCTTGCAAAGGACTGGATGCACTTTGTGTAATCGTCATCCATACCCAGCGCATTGTAGGAAGCAACCGCGCTGCTTACGGAAGAAGTTGTCTCATAGGGGAAATAGATAGAAAGTCCGTAGCAGCGGGAAATGCTTGAACGGTTGTACTTTACACACTCCTTAAGAGCCTTGGAAAGAGCCTTGGAGTCCTTTGTGCCTATGCGGTCGGCAAGGTCTACAAGGTCTACCTGATTGATTCTGCTTTGCTGAGCGAACTGGCGCACACCGGCGCGGGCGTCGGCAACCTGTTTGTAGTTGTCCGACTTGATAAGCTCTGTGGTGGAGGTTGCGAAATTGCTGAAAGCGTCGGGAACAGTGCCGTTAAGCTCGGCAAGGTCGACTACGGAAAGCGTAACGGTGGCGTTGGGAGATGCCTGACGGGAAGCCGAGATAAAATCGTCGATAAGCGTCTGGGCAAGGTCTACCGTGGAGATGGAGGTGTTCTCCGAGAGCTTGGTCAGCCAGTTGGTGTAATACCAGCCTGTGCCGGGCTCGGATTCCTCAGAAGCAATCATGTAATCAGCGTACTCGTTGCATACAAGAGCTGTCTCAAGGGTAGCCATAAGGCAGGCGTCAAAGCCGATAAAGTCAAAGGTTGTTTTTGCTTCGCTTAGAGCCGAGTTGATTTTGTTAAGAGGCATGGATGACGCTCTGGGGTTTTTCTCGTCGTAGCCGAAGCCTGCAAGCGAGCCGCCGCCGTGATCCCAGAAAATAAGGATATTTCTGTTGGCGGGGTAATTGCTTGCGCAGTATTTGATAAATGTGGTGAGGTTTTTGGGGTCGGTCATAGCGGAGTTGCCGAAGTTGTCCTCGACACGCTTTATTGTGCCCTTCTCAACCTTGTAAATCTGGTTTCTGTCGTTTGCGATGCCGGAAGTTTTCCACTTTTTGCAGCCGCCGGTCTCAACAATAATATTGACCTTGTCAGAAATGGTAGCGTTTGCCATTTCCTGCAAATCGCGGGTAGCCATGCCGTACCTTGATTCAAGGTCGGTACCGCACATATAAACCATAATGGTTACGGTGTCCTTGCCGTCGCCGAGCAGATTAACTCGCTTTGCACGGGATTTGTTGGAAACCGAAAGGTCGGGCGATGTGTCGGAAGAAGTCGCGTCGCCGTCATATACGGCGGAGTTGTTCTGCTGGCCGTCCATGCCGCCCATAAGGCCTGACAGGAGGTCCATTCCGCCGCAGTTTTTAAGCAGGAAGAAGAGAAGCAGAACCACGATGATCAGTGTCAGCATGGATTTCAAGCTCATTTTAGGCATTGAAAACTGTCCAAAGGGAGAGCCGCCAGAGTCTCTTTTTCCGCCTCCGAATCCGCCGCCCGAGCCGCCGGGACCTTCGCCCGAGCCGACCGGACCGTGACCGCCGGTATCAACCTTATGACCTGTGCTTACGCCGGCGGAACCGCTGCCGTATGTTTTTTTACGGCTGTGTGGTCTTTTATTTTCGTTCATAGTAAAAATCCTCGCTTTCTTTAAAAAACTTGCCAAAAAACTTGCTTTTTTAGATATTATAACTCATATTTTTTGATTTTACAAGATTTAATATCCCTATTTTATTTACAGTTTTGCAGGTTTTATCGATGTTTTTATTAAAGGCGGGTTATCCGGCGGGCATCTTTTTGTTTCACGTAAAACATAATATTTGCTTTCTATTTGCAAAATATGGTATAATAAGAAAGAAAAATTCACATATTCGGGGTGATTATATGGACCAACTGGAGAGCAGAGTAAAAAATCTTGAAAAGCAGATAGCCGGTTTGCAGAAATCCATCGACAATCTGACTAGAAGGGTTGAGCATTAGCAGTCGATGTACGAGAGCGACAGAAAAAA
>JAFRVM010000141.1 GCA_017438505.1 Clostridia bacterium
GTGAAAAAGGCGGAAGAGGTCGGTTGTGCTGCGTGTCCTATGCATGACAGCTGCGGCAAGATCGCAGAAGGAAAGGAGTGTGCAGAATGAGTTTCACACAGCTTGTAGGTATATTCCTTGCGGCTATACTTACCGAAAACTATATACTGTGCAAGTTCTTCGGAATCTGTCCGTTCCTCGGAGTTTCGAAAAAGCTTGACACGGCGCTCGGCATGAGCGCGGCGGTTACGTTCGTAATGGTTCTTGCGACTGCCGTTACATGGCCTATATATACATATATACTCGTTCCGAGAGAGATGGATTATTTGCAGACGCTTGTGTTCATTCTCGTAATCGCAGGACTTGTACAGCTCGTTGAAATCGTGCTGAGAAAGTATATGCCGCCGCTCTACAATGCACTCGGTATATATCTTCCGCTCATCACGACGAACTGCGCCGTACTAGGCGTTACAATGCTTGTACTCGACAAGGGTGCGGAGGACCCGAGCTTCGGCTATGTCGCTTCGCTCGTCAATGCATTAGGCGCAGGTATCGGCTTCCTCGTTGCAATGGTAATGTTTGCGGGAGTGCGTGAACGTCTCGAATCCTGCGACATTCCGAAAAGTCTTCAGGGACTTCCGATAACTCTCGTTTCGGCGTCTCTCGTTGCGTGCTCGTTCCTCGGATTCAACGGTATCGTTGACCGTCTGCTGCAGTAAGGAGGGACGGTATGAACAGTATTTTACTTGCGGTATTGATTGTTGTAGTAATAGGCGTAATCGTAGGCGTTGTGCTTGCGGTCGCATCGGTTCTCATGGCTGTTCCGGTCGATGAAAAAGCGGTGGAGATTCAAGAACAGCTCCCGGGCGCAAACTGCGGCGCATGCGGATTTTCGGGCTGTTCGGGCTATGCTGCGGCTCTCTCTAAGGGCGAAGCGGAGCTTGGACTCTGTTCCCCCGGCGGTCAGGCTGTCATAGACGCTATCGCACCGATTCTGGGTCAGGAGGCAGTTGCAAGCGTTCCGAAAACCGCAGTCGTTCACTGTAACGGAACGGACGACAACACATCAAAGGTAACAAGATATCAGGGTATCCATTCATGTCTCGCAGCAACTCAGCTTTACGGCGGAATGGGCGAATGCTCATACGGCTGTATCGGCTTCGGCGACTGTGTGGCGGAATGCGAGTACGGCGCAATTTCTGTATACAACGGTGTTGCTGTTGCCAATCCGGATCTATGTAAGGCTTGCGGAAAGTGCGTTAATGCCTGCCCGAAAAAGCTTATTTCAATCGAACCGAAGAAGTCGAGAGCCATTGTTAAATGCAGCAACTGCGACAAGGGCGCACTCACGAGAAAGGCGTGCAAGGTCGGCTGTATCGGCTGTATGAAGTGCGTAAAGACCTGTGAAAACGGCGCAGTCAAGGTTGAGAATTTCCATGCGGTCGTTGACCCGGAGAAATGCACAGGCTGCGGAAAATGCGCCGAGCAGTGTCCGCAGAAGATTATATTTATGGCTTGATAGTTATATGTAAGAAATTTTTCAGCGGTACAAATATTTATTGAATCACGTTAAAAAAATAAAAACAGAAGTACGGTTTATCGCTGTACTTCTGTTTTAGTTTTATCAAATTGATTCGTAAAAATTTATGATAATGCAAAAATTTCAGGCTATTTGAAAAAATCAGAGTGCTTGTTCTATTAATCTGATTTTTTCTGAATCCTGCTTGTTTTTCTTGTTCACACGATAGCCGTCCTTTGCTGAAGCCGTGTAAACTTTCAGATAGTCTTTCAAATCAAGAAGATAGTATTTTATTCCTTTTTCTTCAACAACCGGAATTCGTGAAATATCAATATCGGCAAATGGTTTAAGGCTTTCGAGTGCTGCAAAGGCAACGTTTAAGCTGTTTTTTGAAAAAGCGTGCTCGTGGAGGTCGTAAAGCCGATATCCTGATTTGCCGAGAAGTTCTTCAAGTTCTTCCCAATTGTCATTCAAATATATTTCAGGAATAAGTATATCAATATCGTCGGGATTTAAATCAATCCCCAGTCTCTGTTCAAGACCCAGTGAGCCGAACAAAAGAGGTATGATATTCAATTCATTGTTTAAATTCCCGGAGATTTTCAGAAATTCTTCTTTTTTGTTCATACGATATATCCTTTTGAAGTATTATGATATCAGAATTATATCATAATACTCAAATAGGATCAAGAGTTTGTTTACTGTTTTTATAGTCGAATTTGTTATCAAGCCTTATCCGCAGATTTCGCAAACAGCGAAGCGAGAAATCCGAACAGCAGAGCCGCCGTTATTCCTGCCGCCGCAGCGGTTATTGCTCCGGTGAAAATTCCGACAAAGCCGTGAA
>JAFRVM010000142.1 GCA_017438505.1 Clostridia bacterium
GAGCCTAAATCCTCTTTCAAAATCCGCCTCACATTCAAGTTCGGTCTCGACGTGTAGGGCATCTGTGTACTGGTAAAGAAGTTCTTTACAGTCCGGAAACTGATCAAGTAACCGCTCCTCGGTTGAACAAATCAGCTCACGATTATCTATGCAGCGCTTGGTGTTGGGAGCGGGTTTCTCGCACGGACAAATCTCTCCATAGTAAAGTTTGTTAATGATATTATTCATTGCGGTATCCTCCTGTATATTTTGGTAGAATTAAAATGTTTAGAAAATATACAGAAATAGCCAAAAGATTGTACCTTATTTGTACCTTGTTTTTACTAAAATGTACCTTATTTTGCCGAAAATTATTCAATGAGATTAAAAGTTGAATGGCGATAAACCGCAGTATAATCGCATTTATTCAAAAATATTAAAAATCGGTAAATGTTCGCTTGACAGTTCGAACCCCGCCTCCGTCACCAATGGTCACATAAGCCTAATTGGTAATGACATGATGTCATTAAGAAGTTTTCCAAAAGCGCGCACGACGCGTGCATGCAAAGAAAACTTCAAAAGACAAGCGGTTTGCTAAACCGTGAGTAACCGGGATATCCGGTGTCTGAGTTCAATGTCTCCGAAAGTCCCTTTTATCGCCGCGTCAGTGCGGCATTTTGGGGACTTCTGTATGGCATTCTGCCATAAGTGTGACCCCAAAACAGGGCTTCGTTTGCGTAAAATCAAGCGGAGCCCTGACTTATTTGTCGGAAAAAGTCGATTGACAAATTTATAAAAACACTGTATAATAGTGATTGTTTCTGATGGATTATAGGTTCATCAAATAAAAAATAAGGAGAATGAAAAATGACAAAGGCAGAACTCATTTCGACAATCGCTGAAAAGACAGAACTCACAAAGAAGGATTCCGCAAAGGCTCTTGACGCTATCACAGCAACGATCACAGAGACTCTTGCATCCGGCGGCAAGGTACAGCTCGTTGGCTTCGATACATTCGAGTCCCGCGCTCGTGCAGCTCGTACAGGTATCAACCCCCAGACAAAGAAGCAGATCAAGATCAAGGCTACAAAGGTTCCCGCTTTCAAGGCAGGACAGGCTCTCAAGGACGCAGTTGCCAAATAAAAGACATAGTTTAAGCCCGACTATATGGCATTTAGCCGTATAGCCGGGCTTTTCCTTTATTTATATAGATGTACTTGTAACGGCTCTATAAAACTTACGCCCAACATACCAAGCCTAACAATGAATTTTCAGTACTTCACACCCTGCCTTCAGCTATCCGATCATTGATAGCCTTTACAACGCTTTCTGCATTGGCGCCGTGAACAGCGCAGGCGTCCTCCAGCGATTCCGCCTGTGAAGCGGGGCAGCCGAGGCAGTGCATACCGATACCGAACAGCACGTCCGCTGTTTCGGGGTAGGAGCTTACAAGCTCGCCTATCAGGGTTTTTCCGTTTACGAAATTGTTTTCCATTGTTATTTACCTCCGTATCATTCACCTTTGAAATGTTTTTTGCAAATTCCATATCCTGCACAAGCTCGACAGTACCGAGATATTCACCGTTCCTGTCGCGGACAGCCATATACTGAACCAGCATCGTTCTGCCGCCCTTCTCCATCCATACCGGAACGAAGTCGCGGCGATTATTGCGGAAATCGTCGATAATGCCGCGAACCATAGGCTCTATCTTCGGTGGGTGGCAGGAGAACACCTCGCGGTCTATCGCCATTCCCGGGCGCTTGAACACCTTCTCGCCCTCGTTAAAGAAGCGGTTGATGTTGTCGGCATCGACAAATGTTATTTCCATTGGAATCGTGTTGAGAAGCGCGGTGAGCTGCGAGACAGTCATGTGTCCGCCGGGCATCACGACCTCGCCGCTGTCGGTTTTCGTAGTTCCGGGA
>JAFRVM010000143.1 GCA_017438505.1 Clostridia bacterium
CGTGGTCAACATTGACTACGCATCTGTCCTTGTAAAATTTGCAGTCGCCCTCAAGCAGCGTTTTTCCGTAAGAATCGTTATCTAAGGATTCAAAATAAATACGTGTTCCATAGTTAAAATTAACCTCAATCCGGTGTCCGTCCTGCTTGTATTCGTATCGACCGGTTACTAGTTTTCGGGCGGTTGAATCTTCATCCTCAACGGTAAAGAACACATAGGGATCTTCGCACCGCCATGTCGAGTTGGGATAATTGCACGGACGCAGACCCGAATAATTGTCAACAGTACAGCTTGAAATTGAAACAACCATTAATACAGCAAATAAAATATATATAATTTTTTTCATCGTTTATCACTCCGTTTTTTTATAATTTATCGGTGCAGCGGATAAATTTACTGCGCCCTATACAGCGTAAATTTGTCCACGTCGGCAAAAATCTGTGAGTTCTCATGGTCAACCGTAACTACGCATTTGTTCCTATAAAATTTGCATTTGCCGACAAGTAAAACTCCCGGGTAGAAGAGCGATTCTTTATCTGCGGCTGTTGGGTCATACCGGTAAAATCTTATCTCGTTTTCATAGTCAAAAAGACCCTTGCCGTGGGAGAAAATGATGTTGATATTGTACTTTGTGCCTTTATCGACACACGTTCCGGGCATACGCAGTCTATCGACGGGTGTTTTGCCGTCAACGCCGCTGATATCTTCTTCGCTTTTGACAACAAATGAAACCGAGGGCGATTTACATTGCCATGTTGAGTGCGGAAAATCTTCCGGGCGTTCGCCGTTATGACCGATGGTAACGTCTCTTCCGATAAAAACGTCCGCCAACGGAAATACCAAAACCAATACTAACACCAATGATACTAAGATGATAACAGCATTGGTAATATAGGATTTGATTTTAATCTTCTTATCACATTTTGTGTAATGTGTTATACAAAGAAGAAATACTGCGCCTAAAACAGCCAGAGGGGCAGTCACAATGAATAAAAACATTAAAAGCAATCCCCATTGACTAACCTCTTCAAAATAGATACTGTTAAGTCGTGTAAGCACAAAAAAGATACAGCACAGTCCAAACATACAGATATTGGCAATATTTAGTCCTTTAAATAATTTTACGTTCATAATACAATCACTCCGTTCTTGTTTTGTTTGTTAGTTCAATTTATACCTAAAAAAATTATAACTGTATAATAGTAAATCCTTCTTTTTGAAAATCTGACAATACATTTTGAGGTATGTCATGCAAAAAACACAATTTTTCGTGCGAAACTGTACTCAGCCATACCTTTTTATGTCTGTAAAAGCATAGGTCTTCCGGAAAGTCCGGCAGACGCCACAAGTATATGCCGTCTGTTTTGCCCAGCACCTGTGTCGAATCGGAAGTTAGTGAATACACATGAAATTTTTGACCTTTTTCATAGTGTCTAGGCAATGAGTATTCGGAAATATCTTCAACAGAGTAAGGCAGGAGAAATTCCAGTGTTTCAAAGTAGGAATCTTTTAAATGTTTTTTATGGACGCTCTTGAATGTTGTCAGGCTGAAAGCATCGCTGTATTTAACGGCGACAGATAAAAAAACTTTGTATTTTTTATCTTCAATAATATCAATTATTCTGTACTTTTCCATTATTATCATAACTTAATTGTTCGGCAGTGCTTTAGTTTTCCTAAAGCACTGCCGAAATATTGCTTATTTATATTTTACTCCGCTTCGCTTCTGCTGTTTACATAGTCAACAAGCTGATTGTGGTAGCTCTGGAAAGAGGAATTTTGTGCGGGGTTGTAGTAATGGTTCCACGAGAAGAGAATGTGGACGTCGGTGTATGCGTCGGAGGCCTCTATCTGCTTAATCAGTATGCTTACAGGCTCCGAGCCGTAGCCGGAGGTAAATGTTTCGTTATTTACCCAGAACACAAGACCCTGCTCGGTCTGCGCGGCGTCGGCAAGAGCGGCAATCCACTGCCCGATTCGAAGCGGAATGGAGGATTCGCCGTAGCTGCCTACCGTGTCCTGAGGAGCCATGATATCTCCTGCGCGGAAGTCTACGCGGGTGTACATATCCTCCCACCACTCGCCGTAGGCCTGCGCCGTACCGTAATCGGGATTAAAGAAGGGACTTATCATAAGGGGCTTGGAGGGACAGTTTTCATTAATTGCGTCTATCATTACGTTCATTCCGTCGGCAACCGCTCTTGTGTATGTTTCCAGCGACTGCGCGGGAATGGTCGCGTTGATGTTCCAAATCTCGTTGTAGTAGTACCAGCCGGCAATCTGGTCGCCGTACTCGTCGCCGTATCTGTTCCATATCTCCTCGATCATATCGGCCTGAATATCGGCATTGAACTGGCACCACGATTCAAAGTAGGTGGTGCTGCTGCCCGAGGGAGCGGTAAGTGCTTCCCAGCCGTACTGGAACCAGCGGCTGTCGTTCATAAGACCGAGGTAAACCTGCATATCATATTCCTTAGCGGCAATGAGCATACGCTCAATCTGGTCGCTGCTGCAGTTTGCACCGCTGATTGCGCTGATCTGAGTGGGGTAGAGGGAATATTTTGAGTTGGTGGAGTAGGTTTGCCAGTTCTGTTTGTCTCCGCCTACGGCAAGAGCCCAGTCGTAAACGCTCTGGATTATAATATGATCCATGCCTACTTCTTTCATTCCTGCAAATTCGGCGTTCCAGCGCTCCTGCGTCCAGTCGCGGCACAGCCAGCCCTGTAAGAACGAACCTGCTATAAGGCCGTGTTCTCTTTCAATAACGGGCTGTTCGGCGGGAATGTACTCGTCAGGCTCGTCACCCTGATGAACTACAACGATAAGCTGATCGGTGTAGGGAGCTTTTGATGCCTTTGTGTAGGTGTCGTCGAGAGCTTCGCCCGAAGCGATGGCGCGCTTGTGTCCGTTAAAGGTGACCGGAACGCGCTTGGAAAGGGTCCAGGTGCGCACGCCGCCGTTATCGGAATAGTTTGTAAAGCCTGCCGAAATGTAGGCCGCAGTGTGAATTGTGCCGTCGGGGTTAAGTACGCGCAC
>JAFRVM010000144.1 GCA_017438505.1 Clostridia bacterium
CCACCATCCGGGTTATCGAGCTGTCAAGGTAAGCCCTCATATCAATGGGCGAAAGCAGCGGCTCGCAGGCAATGTGCTTTTTTGCAATCGGCAGCGACATAAACATGGGCAGACGGATATCGCACTGCTTCTGATTTTCTATCGTGCAGCAGATAGTCACATTGGGGTAGCCTTCGCCCCAGTCATCGGGTATGCAGTCGTAAAAACGCACGATTCGTTTGGTTATAATGAAAAAATCCACGTCGCGGCGCAGTTTTATCATTTTCCACACTTCGGGTCGCCAGCCGTCGGCTTGTTCAATGAAAAAATCGGAGGTCATACAGGTAAAAAGTCTTGTGCCGGGGCGGATTTTATAACCGCCGCGCCCCATTTTTACCGGCAAATCGAAATCGGCATTTTTTACAACTTCGGAAGCATCTCTGCCGACAGAGCCGTCACGGCGGTAGACATAGCAGTTTTTGCAGCCTTCGGAGTATTTTTTGCATCCGTGCCAGGGATTCCAGATATCGCTCTTCAAAATGCACCCTCCTTTTTGACGGCTTTGAAGCATTATACCATAAAAATGCACATTTTTCCATATTAATTGAGCGCAAAATTTATCGGTATAAAAATTGACTATTGGGATAAATGATGATATAATTACAAATTGAGCAAATATATTTCGGAGTTGATGAAAAATTGGCTGATAAGCGCGATTATTATGAGGTTTTGGGGATAGAGAAGGGCGCGTCGGAGGATGAAATAAAAAAAGCCTTCCGTCAGATGGCCCGTAAATATCATCCCGATTTAAACCCGGATGACAGCGAAGCCGAAGCAAAATTCAAAGAGGTTAACGAAGCTTATGAGGTTCTCTCGGACAAGGATAAGCGTGCAAAGTACGACCAGTTCGGTCACGCCGGCGTAGATCCCAATTTCGGCGCAGGCGGCGCGGGCGGATATTCCGGCTTTGGCAGCGGATTCGATATGGGAGATTTAGGCGATCTTTTCGGAAGCTTTTTCGGCGGAGGATTCGGCGGCGGCGCGACAAGAAATCCCAACGCTCCGCGAAGAGGCAGCGACGTCTCCTCTTATCTTACAATTTCTTTTGAAGAGGCGGCAAAGGGCTGCAAAAAGGAAGTTACATATAAGCGTATAGAAAGCTGCAACGAGTGCGGCGGCACCGGAGCAAAAAAAGGTACTAGCGTAAAATCCTGTCCCACCTGCGGAGGTACGGGTACGGTAAGAATAGGTCAGCGCACGGCGTTCGGCGTTATCCAGACTCAGCGCACCTGCGACCGCTGCGGAGGAAGGGGCAAGATTGTTGAAAGTCCCTGTCAGAAGTGTGACGGAAAGGGCAGAGTAAGGGTTAGCCGCAAATATACCGTAAATGTTCCCGCAGGAGTTGACGACGATCAGATTCTCAACGTGCGCGAGCAGGGCGACTGCGGAGTAAACGGCGGTCCCAACGGCGATCTGCGCCTGCAGATAAACGTGCGTCCTCATCCTGTTTTCGAGCGCGACGGCTACGATGTTCTGTGCGACCTGCCGGTAACCTTTGTGCAGGCGGCACTGGGCGGAGAGGTGCAGGTTCCCATCCTTGACGGCAAAATAACCACCAAAATAGGCGAGGGCACACAGCCGGGCGACGTTATCCACCTTAAGGGCAAGGGCATTACAAGGCTCAACGGAAGAGGCAAGGGCGACCAGCATGTGCGTATTGTTGTTGAGATACCCAAAAACCTCACCGAGGAGCAAAAGTCCATTCTCAAGCAGTTTGACAGCACCGCAAGCGATAAAAACTACTCAAAACGCCGCAGCTTTTTTGACAAGGTGAAAAACACCTTTAAGGACAATTTCGGTATTTAAAAAATTTAAATACAAAATAAACAAAAAAA
>JAFRVM010000014.1 GCA_017438505.1 Clostridia bacterium
AAAGAACAGCTTTGCAGATTTGACGCCAAGGACGGTCAGGCGACCGAGCAGGTCTACCGCTATGATATCGATCTGGATTCCGTATGGAAGGAAGGATTAAAAGACGGTCTTTTGGGCATCACCTTCTCGCTGGTCAACGACGCGGGAGAGCAGCAGTCCAACGAAACGGTATATCTTAAAAACCCAATGGGACAACAGCCGGTGCCCGGTGTCGGTCTCAGCCCCTCTTCGGCATCAGGCTTTATAAGTATCTATCAGCTCTTAGGTCGTACCGGGTCACGCGCGGGTAAAGCTTCCTCGCAAAAACCGCCGCGATCCGTAAACGGTATATTGTAAACAGAAAGGGAGACCCAAACATGAAGAATTTAAGAAAGCCGGCCTGTCTTTTGCTTGTTCTCTGTATGCTCTGCGGCATTGCGGTGCTGAGCGGATGCAGAGGTAAAGACTCACAGAAAGCCTCTGCACTCAGCGACTGCGCTATAATCCACGAACCGGAGTTCGGCGGAGTGTATATTACTGCAACCATTGACGACTTCAATGCCATGGGCTACGAATACGGCGACAGCGTGAACATTAGTTTTTCCAACGGCTACTCGCTCGAGGATCAGCCCTATTATAACGGCTATTATACCAATAACGGCGAGAGTCTGCTGGTGGCTTACCCCGGTTATGACTATATCAAAGCCTGCATCAACAACGGCGACGATCTCTGGGTTGTCGCGGGTCTTTCCGAGAACGATACCGCCACGGTCACTCTTAACGAGCGCGGCAAGTATCTTAAAATCCAGAAGGCACGAGACATTCATTATACCGATGTGCGAGAGGACTATGACAGCGACGTGATATTTGCCAATTTCCGCAGCGTCTCTGTAACGGGTCTTGCGGAAAATACGCTTTACCGTTCCGCTTCCCCCTGTGATAACCAGCACAACCGCGCGACCTATGTGGATGCTCTTATCAAAACCGCCGGTGTGCGCTGTATACTTAACCTAGCGGATAACGAGGAAAAAATCGCCGGATACCTCGCTGACGAGAGCTATACCACACCCTATTTTGAGTCTCTTTATAAAGAAGGAAATGTCATCCCGCTGGCGCTGAATATGAATTTCGGTTCTTCGGAATTTCAGCAAAAGCTGGCAAGCGGTCTTGTCGCCATGTCAGAGCATGAGGGGCCTTACCTTGTCCATTGTACCGAGGGAAAGGATCGAACCGGCTTTGTATGTCTGCTGCTGGAGGCTCTCTGCGGAGCGAGCTATGATGAGATCGTGACCGATTATATGATCACCTATAAAAACTACTATGGCATAACCCAGACCGATGACCCGGATCGCTATACCGTCATCGTAGAAAAGCTGCTTGATCCCATGATTCAGGTGGTTGCCGGGGACGGAGTCGATATCAAAACAGCAGATCTCAAAACCTGCGCCGAGAAGTTTTTACAGAACGTCGGTATGACGCAGGAGCAGATTACGACTCTCCAGGCAAGGTTATCGGTCAGATAATCAGCATGTTATCAGTAAACGCAGTAATTTGAATTGCTTTAAATAACTTGACTTTATCGTTCAGGAAAGTTGCGATAAAAAATAAGTAAAGGCGGAAGATATTATGAAGTTTTGTGCTTTTTCTTGGCAGATAGGCTGCCTGTAAGAGAGTATATATCCTTGGCGACTCTTGCAGGCAACCCGAATTGTCAAGGAGTGATCATAATTGAACAGAGACCGCAGTTACTATCGCAAGCAACGTAAACGATCCATTCATCGCAAGGAGAACATTCTCCGAAAAATCGGCGGGGATGAGTATGTCCAGGCGTGGGCACACGGACAGCCCGGACGCTTTGCAAAAGGAAAAATTCATTGTTCCTGCCGTATGTGCCGCAGAAAGTCATATGAAGACCCGCAGGCTCGGGATAAACGGACAGCAGCGGCTGCCAAAGAGCAGTTACGCGAAATTAATAAATAAAAGCCACCGGTTGGTGATACGTACCTCTAAAAGTCAGACAACTTTTGGAGGTGCGCATCATAGAACCGGGTGAGTATTTCCACACCTTGAAGGCACAAAGAAAAACCTCTTTTGTCACGGCAGACAAAAGAGGTTTCTTTTATGTTATTATTGCATTTTTCATTGATTTTACATACTCTCCGATATATCTTGGGGCGTTTTGACCGTACTTTTCAAGCAGCTTGATTATTGCCGAGCCGACAATCGCTCCGTCGGAAATGCCCGCCATCTTTTTTGCCTGTTCGGGTGTGGAAATACCAAAGCCTATGGCGCAGGGCACATCGGTATTTTCTCTAATAACCCGAACAATGGAGGCAAGGTCGGTGGTAATCTCGCTTCTTGTACCGGTAACTCCGAGACTTGATACAAGGTATATAAACCCTTTTGCCTCTTTGGCTATCATGGCAATGCGGTTTTCGGAGGTTGGCGCAATCAAAGAGATCAAGTCAACGCCAAACTGTTCACATACTGGCAGAAATTCGTCCTTTTCTTCAAAAGGCAGGTCGGGCAGGATAAGTCCGTCAATTCCGACCTTATTGCAGGCGGATATAAACCTCTGTGCGCCGTAGGAGTAAACCACGTTTGCGTAGGTCATAAACACCATGGGGATTTTAACGTCGGCGCGAAGTTCTTTGACAAAATCAAATATCTTGTCGGTCGTGACTCCCGCGCTCAGTGCGCGCAGATTTGCGCCCTGAATGACCGGACCCTCTGCTGTCGGGTCGGAAAAAGGTATGCCAAGCTCGATAAGATCCGCGCCGTTTTCCGCCGCCGCGCGCACGGCCCTTGCGGTAGTTTCCAGATCGGGATCTCCGCAGGTTATAAACGCGATAAACGCCTTGCCGTTTTCAAAAGCTTTATAAATGTTACTCATAAATATTCTCCCCTCTGTAGCGGGCGATGGCGGCGCAGTCCTTGTCACCTCTGCCGGAAACGGTTATTACTATTATTTTGTCTTTATCCATTTTGGGAGCGATTTTTATTGCATGAGCGACTGCGTGCGCCGATTCGATAGCGGGAATTATGCCCTCGGTTTTGGCAAGGTACTCAAAAGCACACACCGCCTCCTCATCGGTGACAGGCACATATTCTGCCCTGCCTATATCATGCAGATATGCGTGCTCGGGGCCTACTCCGGGGTAGTCAAGTCCCGCGGAAATCGAGTAAACAGGGGCGATCTGTCCGAACTCGTCCTGACAGAAATATGATTTCATTCCGTGGAAAATACCTATTTTGCCGGTGTTTACCGTTGCGGCGGTTTCAAAGGTGTCGATGCCTCTGCCTGCCGCCTCACAGCCGATAAGCCGCACGTCTTTATCGTCTATAAAATTGTAGAAAGAACCTATGGCGTTTGAACCGCCGCCCACGCAGGCGATAACAGCGTCGGGAAGCCTGCCCTCTTTCTGCAAAATCTGTTCTTTTATTTCTTTTGATATGACCGCCTGAAAATCACGCACGATTGTGGGGAAAGGATGAGGTCCCATGACCGAGCCGAGGCAGTAGTGGGTATCTTCTATTCTCGAAGTCCACTCGCGCATGGCCTCGGATACGGCGTCCTTCAGGGTTTTCGTTCCGCTTTTTACAGGGATAACCTGCGCGCCCAGCAGCCTCATTCTGTAAACATTGAGCGCCTGACGAACGGTATCCTCTTCACCCATGAAAACCACGCATTCCATGCCCATCAATGCGGCGGCAGTGGCTGTTGCAACACCGTGCTGACCCGCTCCGGTCTCGGCAATAAGACGTGTTTTCCCCATCTTTTTTGCAAGCAGCGCCTGACCGAGCACGTTGTTTATCTTGTGCGCGCCGGTGTGGTTGAGATCCTCGCGCTTTAAGAAAATTTTCGCTCCTCCCAGATCTTTTGTCATTTTTTCGGCAAAGTAGAGCCGTGAGGGTCTGCCTGCGTATTCATTGAAAAGTTCGCTAAGCTCCCTGTTAAACTCAGGGGCGTTTTTGTAGTGATTGTAGGCTGTTTCCAGTTCGATGACCGCATTCATAAGGGTTTCGGGAATGTACTGCCCGCCGTGAATGCCGAAGCGTCCGTTAGGGTTTGTCATAATTTTACTTCCTTTCTGACAGCGGCGGCAAAGGCTTTCATTTTTTGTCTGTCCTTTAGCCCGTCGGTTTCGATTCCGGAACTGACGTCCACCGCAAATGGGGCAAGCTGTTTTATTGCCGCCTGCACGTTTTCGCTGTCAAGACCCCCGGCAAGAAAATAGGGTCTTTGTATGTTTTTTATATATTGCCAGTTAAATGTAATACCTGTGCCCGCGCCCGAATCAAGCAAGATAAAATCGGCGGAAGAACTGCTTGCCTTTTCTATGTCTTTTTCAGATTCAACGCGAAACGCTTTAATGATCGGTTTGTCGGTAAGTGTGCGAAGATTTGCTATAAATTCCTCGTCCTCATCGCCGTGAAGCTGGGCGATGTCTATGACCCCGCCACCGAGCAGCAAGGCTATGTTTTCGGGGGTTTCACCAGCAAAAACTCCTACCGCCTGTATCTGCTCGGAGAGCAGTGATTTAAGTTCCTTAGCTTTTTCAGGTGAGAGATAGCGTTTGCTTTTAGGCGCGAACACAAAGCCGACGTATTCGGGCTCCAGACTGTTTGCCACTTCGATATCGCACGGGCGGGATAACCCGCATAGCTTAATTTTTGTCATACTTTACCCCTCAGCTCATTAAGCTTTGCCTTTTTATCAGGCGCTCTCATAAGCACCTCACCGACAAGCACGGCGTCCGCGCCGATTTCGCGCAGCTTTGCAACATCCTGCGCGCTGCCTATTCCGCTCTCGGATACAAACAGCACGTCACGCGGGATAAGTTCTCTTAATCTTCGGCTGTTTTCGGTATCTACCGAAAAATCTTTGAGGTTGCGGTTGTTAACCCCGATTATTCTTGCGCCCGCGTCAAGAGCAGAATTGACCTCCTCTTCGTCGTGCGCTTCCACAAGTGCGGAAAGTCCGAGAGTATCGCAAACCTCAATGTATTTTTTAATCTGATTTTCGGAAAGAATCGAGCAGATAAGCAGTACGGCGGACGCGCCGAGCAGCTTTGCTTCGTAAATCATATATTCGTCCACTGTAAAATCCTTGCGCAGACATGGAACAGATACCTTCTCGGCTATTTCTTTCAAATATTCGTCCCTTCCGAGAAACCATTTGGGTTCGGTAAGTACCGAAATGCAGTCGGCACCTGCCGCTTCATACTCCTTTGCAATCTCCAGATATGGAAAATCGGGAGCGATAAGCCCCTTTGATGGCGACGCTTTTTTGCACTCGCATATAAAGGAAATACTGGGTTTTTTAAGGGCTTTTTCAAAGGGAAAATCACCCTTAGGCAAAAGCAGAGCCTTACGCCTGATTTCTTCGGGCGATACTATCTTTTTTGCCTCCGCTACCCGCTCCCGGGCATGGTCTGACAGCCTGTCAAGTATGGTCATTATTCCACCTCCGGACGGTTGCTGACCTCAATAAGTTTGTTAAGGGTTTCAAGCGCCTTGCCGGAATCAATAATCTGCGCCGCAAGAGCAATGCCGTCCTTTATGCTCTCGGCCTTTCCGCCGATATACAGCGCCGCACCTGCGTTCATTAAAACGGCGTTTCTCTTGTGTCCCTTTTCGCCGCCGAGAATTGCGCGTGTAATTTTTGCGTTCTCCTCGGGTGTGCCGCCTACAAGCTCCTGCTTTGCGCAGCGCTCAAAGCCGAATTCCTCAGGAGTTATTATGTATGATTTAAACCAGCCGTCGCGTATCTCGCAGATTTTTGTCGGCGCGCTCAGAGATATCTCATCCAGCTTATCCTGA
>JAFRVM010000145.1 GCA_017438505.1 Clostridia bacterium
CTCGGACTGCTGTTAGGAGTGTTTATCTGCATTTCCACCATGCTTCCCGACTGGGTATACCGCATACTGATGCGGTCGCAGGCTGTCAACATTTACAATCTCAACAGCCCCGGCCCTTATATTTACGATTTTATTGAATCTCTTGTCTACCTGACAATATCATATCTGGAATGCATACTTATAGGAACAATAGTAACTGCGATAGAGGCGGTTCATAAAAATGTAAAGCACGACAAGGATTATATGATAATTCTCGGCTGCAAAATCAGGGGCGACGGCACTCTGCCTCCCCTGCTCAAAAACAGGGTTGACCGCGCGATTGCTTTCAGAAGCGAGCAACTTTCGGCCACCGGAAAGGATTTGATTTTTGTCCCGTCGGGCGGTCAGGGCGATGATGAAGTAATGCCCGAAGCGCAGGCCATGAAAAACTATCTGCTTGAGCATGGCATAGACGAAAACAGGATTTTAACGGAGGATAAATCCAAAAACACATACGAAAACATCAAGTTTTCAAAAGAACTCATAGGCAACGCGGACGCAAAAATCGCATTTTCCACAACCAACTATCATGTTCTGCGCGCAGGTCTTATTGCAACCGCGCATGGATTGATAACCGAGGGAATCGGCGCAAAAACCAAGGCCTATTTCTGGATAAACGCCTTTATCCGCGAGTTTATCGGCACGCTTTTTTCCGAGCGGAAAAAGCATATTCTGGTCTTTGCTTCAATTGCGGTCATTCTGATTATTATGATTTTGATAACATTTTTAGCAAACAATATTTAGGAGAAAAAATGGAGATTAAATATAAGGATACGCACGATTTTTCGAAGGAGCAGCTTGAAGATCTGTTTCTTTCGGTTGAGTGGTCGTCAGGTCATTTTCCCGAAAAACTTGTCGCAGCTATGAAGAATTTCAAGACGGTATATTCGGCGTGGGATAACGAAAAACTTATCGGAATGGTATGCGCCATGGACGACGGCATAATGAACGCATATGTTCACTATCTTTTGGTAAACCCCGACTATCACGGCAAAACGGTAGGCAGGACGCTGGTTGAAATGGTCAAGCAGCATTATAAAGATTACCTGCGTATAGCAGTAATCGCCTACGATGATGAAATTCATTTTTACGAACACTGCGGCTTTGAAAAAAGCACAGACGCCTCCCCGATGTTTATTACATCTCTCTGGACATAGCGGGGAGCCCCCGCAGGCGGGCTCTGGCGTTTCGGGAGTTTTTTTGCCGCAATAAAAATAAAATAGCAGTGAGTAAAACGGCTTTCCCCTTTGGAAAGCCGTTTTTTGTTCCCGCAATCATTCTTGACAAAAAATTTCAGGGACAATATAATGAAATTGCCGAGAGAATTCGGCCGAAGGCAGGTGTTCGGGCAATGAAGAATACACGTTTGATACTCGCTTTTATTCCAAGGTATTGTTATTCATTATTTGAAAAAAAGTTATCCGATTTAAGCCGTAAAGGGTGGAGTCTGGTCAATTACGGGCATTTATTCTACCGATTTGAAAGAACAACTCCGAAAGACAAAAAGTATTTTATATTATTTTCAACCGGAGGATATAGAAGAGGGGACGGAATCTTCGATATTGAGTTAAGGCATCCGAATCTTAAAAGATACGCCTCAAAAAAGTCAGCCTTAAACAAAATCACCTTGAAAAAGAATAAAAGCCCTATGATTTTTGAAGTTGATCAATCGAAAATCGACCTTGGATTTAATGAACTGACACATGACAGAAACAAATGGCAGTACCTTGAATTACTGCGTGAAAGTTTGCTTTTTATTTTGGGTTTTACCGGGTCTTATTTTTTGACATCGCACCGGTTATTTAAAACTGTTTTTTTAATACTTGATATACTGCTGGCTTTAAATTTAATTGTTGGACTGTTTTTTTATATTTACAGTAAAAAGAGGGAAAAACCGTGAGATATATTAAAGAATTTATCGGCAGCTCGCAGCAGGACTTTTTGGAACTGATTGTTTACGATAAAGAGGACGAATACGAGCTGCACAAGTATCTTTACGAAAAAAGCATATTTGTGCCGGTGGATATGCTGCGGTACCTCAAATTCTTTCCCAATGCCGAAAATCTGATAATTTCATCGGGTATGCCCGATGAAAACGGCTTTGAATATCTTTACAAACTGCCGATAATCGCGCTGAAAATCAGTTACGAAAACGACGACGGAGACAGCGACTGGCGCATAGATATATCGCGCTTTGAAAAACTTGAATATCTCTTTTCAAGGAGTCAAAAAAACTGTGCCAATATTTCAAAGTGCAGATCACTAAAAACCGCCGTCATATTTAACTGGTATGACGGGGATTTGTCCGAACTCGCCGGCGCGTCAATTGATTCTCTTTCCATTACCGGCGGAAAGCTGCACAGCTTAAGCGGAATCGAAAAAATAAAAGGACTGCGCGCTCTTTCGCTGTCATATCTGCCATCGCTGACCGACATTTCGGCGTTAGCTCAGGTTGATAATCTTGAATATCTGGAGCTTGACGCCTGCAATAAAATCATACAGATTCCCCATCTAGGGAAGCTGGAGGCGCTCATCTGGGAAGGCTCCAACCGTATAGAATCCCTAAATCCATCGTCACTGCCTTGTATAAGGCGAATATTGCTCGACATAAACATTAAAAATGGCAATCTGAATTGGCTAAACGAACTGGAACATGCCTGTTTGCTTACCGACAAGCGCCATTATTCTGTCAGAGATAAATTGCTGAGCAAAGCGGCTGCTCCGTTTAAGTTAAACGGCATTGCCGATTACCGTTCAATATGTATACCGCTCTGCAAACAGAAGTAAAACATCAAAACAAAGGAATGAAAACCATGGCAAAATCACATCTGTCAAAAAATAAATATCTTTGCATTTTTAATCAAAGCGGTACGGCTGAAGCGGTGCGCGGGCAGGTTTTGGGCGCTCTGAGCAAATGGAATATCATAAAAAAAATACGAAGCAAAATTGCCCTGAAGCACTACGATTTCAACGCAGCGCGCGACATAACCCGCGAGATTGTCAACGGACAGAGCAACGAGCAGTACGCCAAAATCAAGGTGGGACTTTCCAATATGTCAAACAGCGGGTGCGGGGTAATTGCCGCATATAACGCGCTTAAACTGCTCGGCAAGGAGGCTTCGCTTGCCGCTGTCGCGCTGGAATTTGAGCTCAACAGAATGTTTTTCCTTTTCGGGTTTTTCGGTACAAAGCCTAAAAGAATCGGAGACTTTTTTTCGAAGCACTCGGTTGACTTTGAAAGCACAAAATCCATGGACGAGCTTTGCCAATTGATTTTCCCGGGCAGGGTCTTTGTTCTTGCGTTCTGGAACAGCGGTAAAATTTTCGACGGCGCGCATTTTGTCACGGTAAAATGTGAAAACCACCGCAGATTTGTGGTATACAACGCCTTTTCCAACAGTAAAACGGGAAAACCCTACCCTTCTCTGCCCGCCGTCATTGGCGAAGGCAGGCTGATAAGAGGATATTGTCTCAAGGAGCGAAAGTAGTATGGTATCAAAAAAGGATTTACTCTGCCTCCACACCGTATTTATAATGGTGCGCTTAACCCCGCAGAACGAAGATAACGTGCGCGTACTTAAACTTGCGGAAGAATATTTACTGTTCGGCAAAAGCGTAAGCTCACTTTCGGAACTGATTGATTCGCTTCCCTGCATCGACTGTGAAAAATGGAAGTTTGAAGCGCTTTGCGAACATTACACGGATTATCCCGAAGTTTCCTTTGACTCCGACGTTATTTTTCCGCTGGCAAACAGCATTGCTTTTTTAAGGAAATCGCTTGAGCAAGGCGATTATCAAACCGCGGAAAAAACGGCGGACGATTTACACAATATACCTACCGATTTAATAAAAGCAGACGAAAAAAAGCAGAAAAAGATATTTATAAAACTGGCAAAGTACAATATAATACAGTTGAAAAGGCAATAAAATACAGCAAAGGAGAATTAAAAATGAACGCACTAAAAAAAGGTATGGAGATGAAGCGTATGATTCTCTTTTTTTCTCTATGGAATATAGAAAAACTTGAACAAAAGTTAAAAAAAGCGGAGCAGGACGGTTATAGGATAGTAAAAGTACGCTGCTCATATTGGTTTGTTTTTAAACGCTCTGAGCCCAAAGATGTCAATTTCTTTTTGTCTATTAAGTCTTTCAAAGGAAAGGGAATGGGATTTTGCGATTATGCACTGATTTCTGAACATTGCGCAAATGAAATTAATGAAAAATTATGTTACTATTCGTTATATAGAACCGCACAATCTCAAAATATGTTAAAACTTGTTTCTGAAATGAGAATGGACTATATTAGAAAGCTCCTTTTGGAAAAATCGTTGACCGCCTTTGCCTTATCGGTTGTTCTCATCTTTTTACTTTACGCTATGATAAAAACATCGGCAAGCATTGTTTCGATAATCGTTTCTTTCTGTTTTATTCTTATTCTTTTATTCATGTGTATATATTTTTCGTATGGTTATTTTAAGCAAAGAAGGAAATGCAAACTTTATGAAAAAAGTATGAGTTAAGCTTTAAGCGCTTAAGCGGAATTACTTCTTTTGAAACAATTAATTTTACCTATGATGATTTCGGAAAATATGATATCGGATATGCCCGTTATAAGAACGACACCTTGGCAGGTACATATAAGATTGATTTGAGTGATTTTTCATCCGAAAAAATCAGCGACAAAATCTTCAACGGAATGTTCAATTTTGACGATAAAGCCCTTTATTGCTGTACCGACGAGGGCGAAGTTTATCGCATGAGTCCCGACGGAGAACTGACATTACTGTTTGATATATAAAAGGGAGATTAAATAATTGAACCGGGATCTGTACGAAAAAGCCGAGCGCCTGTATGAACAGGAAAAATATGAGGCGGCGCTGGAGCTGTTTAAAGCCTTAGAGCCCTCAAATGAAGTGCGCAATTACATCGGCTGCTGTTATATGCGCATGAAAGAGTTTGAAAAATCCGCGCGTGTTTTTACCGAGCTTATGGAAAAAGAGCCCGACTGGAGCCGCCCGGTTTTTAACCTCGGCAGAACATACCTTGCGATGAACGAATATAATCTTGCGTTTGAGTTTTTGACCGCCGCGGCAGATATGGACGGCGACCGTGATGACGCATTTTTTTACCGCGGGCTGTTATATCAGACTTTGGAGGATTACGACAGCGCGATAAGCGACTATCAGCGGTCTTTGGAAATCAACTTTTCTCAGCCGGAAACCCATTTGAATCTGGGAAACTGCTATGATTACGAAGGCTTGCCCGAAAAAGCCATGGAGGAATACTATTCTGCGATAGAGCTTGACGCCGGCTGTGCCGAGGGATATTTCAACATAGGGCGTATACTGATGAAGCGAGGGCAGTATACCCAAGCTGTCCGTGCGTTTTCGGAGTGCGAGAAACTGCTCCCGAACGACGTTGAAACAATTAAAAAAATTGTATCCTGCTTCTGCCGCCTTGAAGATTTTGAATCTGCTAAAATGTGGAACGAAAAATTACTGCTGCTTTGCCCAGACGACGAAAAAGTTAAACGCTTGCATAAAAAGCTGTGCGAAAAAAACGAATATTGAAAAAGTAATAAGTAAAAACCGGCAGAAAGCTTGACGCTTTCTGTCGGTTTTTGTCTATGGGGTAAGAAAAAGATATTTTCCACTTATTTACCAATGGATTCAACCCCATGAAATGATATAATTAATCACAATTTACGCCCGCGGATATTATTCCGCTTGATGAGCGGGTCTATCCCGAATTTTGTGTAAAGCTGAACTTGTGGTATAAAACAAAAACAAACATTATTCTTTGGGAGGCGGCTCCGTCCGCCTCCCGTAATTACATTTTAAGCGGGAAACGAACCCTTTGTCAAGGGCGGCGGCA
>JAFRVM010000146.1 GCA_017438505.1 Clostridia bacterium
TGCCGCCGCCCTTGACAAAGGGTTCGTTTCCCGCTTAAAATGTAATTACGGGAGGCGGACGGAGCCGCCTCCCAAAGAATAATGTTTGTTTTTGTTTTATACCACAAGTTCAGCTTTACACAAAATTCGGGATAGACCCGCAGAATTCTTTCTGCGGTTTTAACGCTAAATTTTAATCAGATGATTCATCTTTAATAGTGTCTTTGTTTTTTTTCGTATTCTTTTTCCTTTTTCCTTTAGTTACCGCGATTATTACGGCTGTTATTGCGCCAATAATCACACACCAGAAAATAATGTGGGGAAGGCTGCCTGCAAACCATACAAAGAATGCGCGCAGACCGTGTGTTACGTCATACCAGCTGTCTGAGAATCTTGTGGAAATCTCCTGCCAGATGCTCTGCTTTTCTGTGGGCACAGTCGAGGTTTTTTCAACCTCGGTGACAGTGATTGTTACGGTGCTGTAACTAATAAGGCTGTCAAGTGTACGCAGTCTTGACTGGTAGCTTTCAAGCTCGTAGCGGATGTCGGAAAGTCTGCTCTGAATGGTCAGTGTATCCTCCATCGAAGCTGCGTTTTCAAGAAGCTTGAGAAGGGTCTGCTCCTCGGTTTTGAGAGCCTTGATGCGGCTTTCGAGGTCAACATATGTAAGTGTAACATCAGTTACCTCTTCTGTTTTACCGATAACAGTGCCATTATCGGAAACGCCGCTTACAAACTTGTCAACATTGTCCGCGGGAATACGTATAACAACGGTGGCATCACGGTAATCGTTGTAATAATGGCTTCTTCCGTTTATTTCGGATCTTTCGGTATAACCGCCAAACTGAGCTATAAGCTTATTAAGGCTGTCCATAAACCCATCGAAGTTTTGGGTTTCAACTTCCATATAAACGTCTTTGATGAGCTTGCGGTTTGCAACGTCGTTCTGAGTGGAAACATTCTCGTTTACCTGTTCGCCCGAGCCGTTTTTATCCGATGATCTGTCGTTGATTTCCCCGATGGCTTCCTCGGTGTTTTTATAGTCAAAGGATGCTTCGTATTCGTCCGGCTCGTTGTAACTGTCCTTCTTTGCGCATGATCCAAAGGTTAAAAGCAAACAAAGTATTAGTACGATTATTGATAGCTTTTTCATAACACAAAGCCTCCTTAAAACTTAGCGGTTTACATTATAGCTTATGATCTGATAGGTGTCCTTATTGTTATATTTATACGGGCTTACAATCGCTGTACCTTCGCGGATAAATCTGAGGTCTTTGCTTTTTGCCGCCTGTTCGCCTGTCATCTGATAGTATTTTTTTGCAATGCCGTCCTGCCAGTAAATATCAAGATCCAGCTCATAAATCTTAAACTGCATTCTGTATGTGCCGTCTTTAAGATGTGTGAGGGAATCTACTATGGCAAGTGTATTATAGGATTCGCCGTCGCCGGAAGCAATGTAAAAATTACCGTCCTTGTAGAAATACCAATCGCTTTTTACTCCTTCCGCCTGTTTTTCGGTTATTGTTAAACCAAAAAAGCGCTCAATTGTCTTGTTGCAGTTCTTTAAGGAGTATTTTGAATAATCTCTTTCGTTCTCGTGAACATACTCAACATTCTTTTCCTGATTGTTGATTTTGTTGAAAAAATATGCAAAATACAAAAGCTGACCTGCGTCAAGCTCTCTGTTTTTATCGTAGTCCCCGAAACCCTGCTCGGCAAAGTTGCTGAGGAAAAGGTTTGCACTGTATTGCTGATCGGCTGTCATACTGACGGTATATTCTTTGTTTTTGTTATCGGATTCAGACTTGGATTCGGTATTGGCGGTGCTTTCCGTCTCCTGAGTCTCAGTTTCGGAAGCGGGAAGGCTGTCGGTTGTCTGAGTCTCTGTGTTATCGTCGGGCACGTTTGTAATGTCTTCCCAGTGATACTGTGATTCGGTGTCGTCGGCGGGGGTTGATTTGCCGCCGCAGGAAGCAAGAGCTAAAACCATTGCGGATGCAAGCATAAAA
>JAFRVM010000147.1 GCA_017438505.1 Clostridia bacterium
CTCAATGACATATGCGCCCGCATCGTCTGTCACAGTAATGGCTGTTGCTCCGGCTTTGCACCGGCTTCCCTTTTCACCCGGGCCGAGCTCGCGCTCCCCGGACACCGTACACGCGTATTCAGTTGTATTCAAATTTTATCACTGCCGCCGTATCTTGTCATTATTCATTTGTAAAATGTTAATGTGAAAGTTGCGCCGGCGGGTGAGCCAAATAAAAATACCGGCAAGTGCCGGTAAAGCAGCAAAGGGCTTGCACCTCAGCAATTATGCCTCAAGCTTCTCCATTATGACCCGCCATGCCCCGGTCAGCCTTTCGAGGCTCCAGGCGGCATTGGCCGGGCTGGTCGAGGGCAGGCAGACCGCCTCGCGTCCGGTCGCGCCCAATTGATAACGCCTGTAGAGGCTGTCGGCCTTGCGACCGTTTGTATAGACCGCGCGTATGTCCGCGGCGGCAAAAATGCATCTGAGATCTGTTGGCACTACGTTCTCTATCGTGCTGTCCGCCGAGCCTGCGATGTCACACTCCATCACAACGTCCCACACGGCGATGCGCTTTGAGAGCAAAAAGAGCCTTCTCCCCTCCGCCGTCAAGGGCACCTGCTCGTCAAATAAGGCGCCGAGCACCCTCCAGAACCTGTTTTGCGGGTGAAAATAAAAGTACTCCCCTTCCCTCGACTTGACCGAGGGAAAGCTACCGAGTATGAGCACCCTCGAAAAGGCGTCAAACGTCGGCGGAATGGGATGAACCAAACGTTGCCGAAACTGCGTCCTGCCAATATCTTTCATCCGTAAAAAGCCTCCTGCCATCCTGCAATATGTATTATAGCACTTGTCGCCGTACCTTTCCATACATTCCGAAGGCGGCACTTTGCACCAAGCAAAAGAGTAATGTTAAATCTTCCAAACTTATGGACTTTTGGTACTGTAATTGATATAATTATAAAGCTATCGATGCGCCAACGTAGCTCAGTCGGTAGAGCAGCGGTTTCGTAAACCGCAGGTCAGGGGTTCGAGTCCCCTCGTTGGCTTTGGCGAGGTGTAGCGCAGTTTGGTAGCGCGTTTGGTTCGGGACCAAAAGGCCGTGGGTTCAAATCCCGTCACCTCGATAAAAATGCCTTGATTTTGAGCGAAAATCAAGGTTTTTTTGTACTTTTTCTGTTCGTTTCGTCCCCCATTAAGCTTTGCTATTAACAACAGCGTTAACAACATCGTTGTTATACATCGGGGTGCTTTTAAAACAGTTCGAAAGTGAGGACAGAGGTGTTTCCGTTTGTTTCGTCAACGATGTTGAAATATGGCTTATGTTTCCTCTTTTGCTTATCTCTGCGGATTGCATGAACCGCAAGGCCTAAATCCTTGTTTGGATATTGCTTCGGCTGTATCGTAAGAATGTTTACGGTTTTCCGTGTTGATTCTCAGCGTCTCCATGCAATTGGAGAGATGGAATGTCTTTGTCTTTGTGTTTATAACGAATAATCCTTCAATATAAGCTGGATTTAACGCCGCATAATGCCCGTTAGCGTAACCGGCGCGATAGATTTCTGCTTCGCGTTCCGTCAGGCCTTCGGGTACGGGTGCATTTTCGGCTGATTCCATTGAAAACCAGTCAATTTTGGTAAAATATTCAAGCAACGAGCCTGATTCAGCAAGTACTGCGCCGATGATGCACATCAGCAAAAGGCAAACAACAATCTTTCGTCTCATGTCGATTACTTCCTTTTTATACAGTTTTTCGGTTGAAGCCCAGCGGCTTGTCGCATAGCAGTCATGCTGCTTTTGTCATGCGGCGATTTCAGCGGGAAGAGCGGCAGTAACATCAGATACCTGCTGCGCCCCTCCACCGAC
>JAFRVM010000148.1 GCA_017438505.1 Clostridia bacterium
AATGTGCCGCGCAGCTTGTTGAGAATGATTGTGGAAAGGGCTTCGCCCTCAACATCCTCGGCTACGATAACGAGCGTTTTGCCCTGCTGGACTCTCTGCTCGAGCAGGGGAAGGATCTCCTGAATGTTGGAGATCTTTTTATCTGTAATAAGAATGTAAGCGTCGTCGATAACGGCTTCCATTTTATCGGTATCGGTAACCATATAAGGTGTGATATAGCCGCGGTCAAACTGCATACCCTCGACAACCTCGGAGTATGTCTCGGCTGTCTTGGATTCCTCAACGGTGATAACGCCGTCGGCGGTAACCTTTTCCATGGCTTCAGCGATAAGTTTTCCGATAAATTCGTCTGCGGAGGAAACCGAAGCAACTCTCGCGATATCCTCTGATCCGGAAACAGCCTTGGAGTTTTCCTTTATAGCCTCAACGGTAGCTTCAACAGCGTCTGCAATAACCTGTTTGATTATCATGGGGTTTGCGCCTGCGGCTACGTTCTTCATGCCGTCGGCAATAAGCGCCTGGGCAAGAAGCGTGGCTGTGGTCGTGCCGTCGCCGGCAACGTCGTTAGTCTTTGTGGAAACCTCTTTAACAAGCTGAGCGCCCATGTTCTCAAAGGGATCGTCAAGCTCGATCTCCTTTGCGATGGTAACGCCGTCGTTTGTAATAAGGGGAGCGCCGAACTTTTTGTCAAGCACTACGTTGCGGCCCTTGGGTCCGAGCGTAATCTTAACGGTATCGGCAAGCTGGTCTATACCTTTTTGAAGAGCCTTGCGGGCCTCTTCACCGTAAATAATCTCTTTTGCCATTTGAACAAGCCTCCAAATAAAAATAAATTATTCAACAATTGCGAGGATATCAGACTGTCTTACAATAGTATACTCGACGCCGTCCATCTTAACTTCTGTTCCCGCATACTTGCTTGCGATAATCTTGTCGCCGACCTTAACGGTCATAGCAATCTCTTTGCCTTCAACCATTCCTCCGGGACCGACTGCAATAACCTCGGCAACCTGGGGTTTTTCCTTAGCGGAGCCTGCAAGAACGATGCCGCTCTTGGTTGTCTCCTCCGCCTCGACCATTTTGATGACAACTCTGTCAGCAAGAGGTCTGATAGTCATGGTACATTACCTCCCAAATATATTAAACAAAAATTTTTGATTTAGCACTCACATCTCCCGAGTGCTAATTACTATTCTATATCATTTGCCGAAAAAATCAAGTACTTTTTGGAAATAATTTTCAAGATTAACAATTTCTTCATATTCGACTTTTGCAGATGTTCGCTCGGTTCGGCAGATTGTCAAAAAGTTAACTAATATCTGACACATTTGGACGTTATTTTTATACATCTTATAGAAAGTCATTTTTTGTGGGATAAAAACGATTGACTTGATTTGATTTTGTATTATAATTAATTCCATAAGTAAAATAAACACAGGTTTTGGAGGTTTTTTTATGTCAAGAGTTTATAATTTTTCAGCAGGTCCCTCCTGTCTGCCCGAGGCTGTTTTAAAGCAGGCAGCAGATGAAATGCTTGATTATCAGGGCAGCGGACAGTCGGTTATGGAAATGAGCCACCGCTCCAAGGTTTACGATAAAATAATCAAGGACTGCGAAGCTCTTCTCCGTGAGGTTATGAACATTCCCGACAATTATAAAGTATTATTCTTACAGGGCGGCGCTTCCTCCCAGTTTGCAATGGTTCCCATGAACCTTATGACAAAGAACGGCAAGGCCGACTATATCATCACCGGTCAGTGGGCTACAAAGGCTTACAAAGAGGCCGCAAGATACGGTAAGGCACGCGAGGTTGCTTCCTCCAAGGATAAGACCTTCTCCTATATCCCCGAGACAAAGCGCGAGGACTTTGACCCCGAAGCAGACTACGTTCACATCTGCCTTAACAACACAATCTACGGCACAAAGTACGCTCAGCTTCCCGATGTAGGCGACCTCGACCTTATTGCCGACGTTTCCTCCTGCATCCTTTCCGAGCCTATCGACGTTTCCAAGTTCGCCGTTCTTTATGCCGGCGCTCAGAAAAACATGGGACCTGCCGGACTTACCGTTGTAATCATCCGCGAGGATCTTATCGGCAACGCTATGGACATCACTCCCACAATGTTCAACTATCAGATTCACGCTGACAACGACTCCATGTTCAACACTCCCCCCTGCTACTCCATCTACATCTGCAAGCTGGTTCTCGAGTGGATCAAAGGTCTCGGCGGTCTTGAGAAGATGAAGGAAATCAACGAGGAAAAAGCAGCTCTTATCTACAACTTCCTCGACAGTTCCAAGCTCTTTAAGGGCACTGTTGTTCCCAAGGACCGTTCTCTTATGAACATTCCCTTTGTTACCGGCAACGAAGAGCTTGACGCGAAGTTTGTCAAGGAAGCCACAGCAGCAGGCTTTGTAAACCTTAAGGGTCACCGTTCGGTAGGCGGCATGAGAGCTTCCATCTACAACGCAATGCCCATCGAAGGCGTTAAAAAGCTTGTTGAGTTCATGAAGGATTTTGAGGAAAAGAACGCTTAATTTTCCTTTGTAACAACATTATATGGCAATTATTCAGGTCATAAATGTAGAAAATATGTTTATGACCTGAAAAGTATAATACGAGAACAGAAAGGATTGACTGTTATTATGTATAATATTTTGACTCTCAATAAAATAGCCAAAATCGGTCTTAACGTATTTGATGACAATTACACCTGTGCCGATGAATGCGCAAATCCCGACGCAATACTCGTCCGTTCGGCTTCCATGCACGAGATGGAGCTTCCCGAGAGCCTTCTCTCTATCGCAAGAGCAGGCGCGGGCGTAAACAATATTCCTCTTGACAAGTGCAGCGAAAAGGGTATTGTTGTTTTCAACACCCCCGGCGCAAACGCAAACGCTGTTAAAGAGCTTGTTATCGCAGGTCTTTTCCTCTCCTCCAGAAAGGTCGTTCCCGCTATCGAGTGGGCAAAGACCTTAAAGGGCGAGGGCGCAAACGTAGGCAAGCTTGTTGAAAAAGGCAAGAGCCAGTTCGCAGGTCCCGAAATCAAGGGCAAAAAGCTGGGCGTTATCGGTCTGGGCGCTATCGGCGTTCTTGTTGCAAATGCAGCAAAGAACCTCGGCATGACAGTTTACGGCTACGACCCCTACCTCTCTGTTGAGTCGGCATGGAGCCTGAGCCACCACATCATCCATTCCAAGAGCATCAAGGAAATATACGAAAACTGCGATTATATCACAGTTCACGTTCCTCTTATGGACGCCACAAAGCATATGATAAATGCTGAGGCTATCGCTTCCATGAAGGACGGCGTTCGCATTCTCAACTTTGCCCGCGACGGTCTTGTAAACAGCGACGATATGAAGGCTGCTCTTGCTTCCGGCAAGGTTGCGGCTTACGTTGTTGACTTCCCCACCGACGAGATGCTCGACGTTGAAAACGTAATCGCTATCCCCCACCTCGGCGCTTCCACACCCGAATCCGAGGACAACTGCGCTGTTATGGCGGCAAACCAGACAAAGGACTTTATCGAGAACGGCAACATCAAGAACTCGGTTAACCTTCCCGCAGTCAACGCAGGCGCTGTTGTTCACTCCCGTCTGTGCGTAGTTCACAAGAACATTCCCCACGTTATCACAAACATCTCCTCCAAGTTCAGCAACCTCAACATCAACATCGAAAACCTCATCTCCAAGTCCAGAGGTGATTACGCTTACGCCATTTTCGATTTTGACGGTCAGCTCAATATGGACGAAATCAACTCCATCGAGGGCGTTGTAAGAACAAGACTTATCACAAAATAAGTTATATCAAACATTTCGGCGCGGAGCTTTTGCTCCGCGCCGTTTTTTCTTATAATATTTTTTCAAAAAAGCTGTATAAACCCTTTTTTTTTTCACCGGAATGTATTATAATGTAATGAATAATACTTTAATGACCTACGGAGGAGTTAAAATTGAGTCTTTCGCAGCAAAAAAGGAAAGGATATATATCTTTTATACTCGGCGCAGTTTTAACGGCTGTGTTTTCGATGTTTTTCTTTCGCAGCTACGGCGATTTCACCGTTCTTAACGACAGTGCGCCCATCGCCATTTATATAATCTCCCTTGTATTCGGAGTGTTCGGCGGACTTGTAAGCTACCGGGCTTTTTCCGGCGGACAGTTTGCCGTCGGAGATAAAAAATTCTTCTATCCGGTTCTATCTTTTGTAATAACCTTCGCGGCAATTCTTACCGCCTATGTTCTGCTGGGCATTGCGCCCTTTGGCAAGGAGACCGCGCTTGTAATAGATATGTACCACCAGTACTCGGTCTTTTTTGTAGACCTGCGGGAACGCCTTGAAGCGGGAGAAAGTCTTATTTACTCCTTGCGGCTGGGTCTGGGCGGAGCATTTACCCCGATGTTTGCCTATTATCTTGCAAGCCCCTTTAACTTTATTGCAATGCTCTTTCCCACATCGGCAATGAGCGAGGGAGTCGCCCTTGTCGAGCTTTTGAAAATAGCCGCGGCGGCCTGCACATTTTCAATTTTTGTAAGCTGCAACTACGGCAAGCGCGATTTTGGCGTGACCCTTGTTTCTGTCATGTACGCCCTTTCCTCCTACATTATGGCCTATTCGTGGAACATAATGTGGCTCGACTGCATCGTAATGCTCCCGCTTGTCGCCCTGGGCCTTAACAAACTGATACGCGAGGGCAAATACCTGCTATACTGTCTGTCGCTGGGCATTTGTCTGCTTTCGAATTTCTACATCGGATTTATGGTGTGCATCGCCCTTGTGCTCTACTTTTTGAGCATTGTCGCGGCGGAGAATAAAATATCCTGGCGCGCATTTTTCAGCCGTGCCGGCAGATTTGCGCTCGGCTCGGTCATCGGCGGAGGAATTGCGGCGGTGCTTATTATTCCCACCTATATGGCGCTGCGGCTCACCTCAAGCGCAAACGATGTTTTTCCCAGCCTGTGGCAGACCAACTTCAACATCGCCGATCTGCTGTCTCAACAGTACTTCGGCATGCCTGTGGGCATAGACTACGGCAACCTGCCAAACATTTACTGCGGAGTGCTTGCGGTAGTTTTGCTGCCCGTTTATGTGCTTAACGGTAAAATCCCCGTAAGACGCAAATTATGCGAGCTCGGCTTCCTCGGCGTAATGGCTGCAAGCCTTGTGCTTAACAAGACCGACTGGATATGGCACGGACTTCACTACCCCAACGGTCTG
>JAFRVM010000149.1 GCA_017438505.1 Clostridia bacterium
ATTCCTTTTTGCGCATAATTCGCTAAAAAACGCCAATAATAGCTTTAGGCTGTAAAAACGGCTCAAAATTGCGAAAAAGGGAAAGATTTAAAATATGAAAGCGACAGGAATTGTAAGAAGAATCGACGACCTCGGCAGGGTGGTGATTCCCAAGGAAATCCGCCGCACAATGCGTATCCGCGAGGCAACCCGCTGCCGATAACATTGAACAAATGGCAAATTTTCAGCTTCGCCATGTTGGATTTAGCCAAAAGAATAGGCTGGGAGTAGTACATATTGACGGTAAATAAAGGTTTGACAGTGTGTATCTGCAGGGGCGAATTTTGTAGTTTTAGGCAATATTGTATTTCCTTCCTTTAAGCAGCAAACAAAACACAATAGCATAAAAATATAATTAATCGCCTATGCTTTCCATATCTGTCTTTTATTTTCCGTCACACAATTTTCGGGGTTAGCGCAAATAAATAGGTTATAGTCTTGACAAATACTGCCCAGTGCATTATAATGAATTTAGTTTCAGTGAAAATGAATTCATTAAGATGGTGATGATTTGTTTTACGCCAGAGAAAAGGAAATATCACAGATAAGGGAGCTGCTCACAAGAAAAAGCGCGTGCGCCATGATTTACGGCAAGCGTAAGGTGGGCAAAACAACCCTTCTTACGCATGTGCTTGGCAGCAGCAAAGATAAGACGGTATACTATGAATGTCTGAAATCCACGATGGAGGATAATATAGAAGGCTTTGTAGCAGTGCTTGTTCGTGAAAAAATCCTGCCCGTTCCGCTGACTTTCAAAGGGTTTACGGATGTTTTCGCATACCTAAATACCCTTGACGGAACGTACAATATAATTATCGACGAGTACCCTTACCTTAAAGAATTTACAAAACCCGAAACGGTTGATTCTATCTTTCAGGCTGTCATAGACAATCATCTTAAAAATATTAGGCTGTTCATTTCAGGCTCTCACGTCGGAATGATGAAGGATATGCTGGAAGAAAAGAACGCTCTTTACGGTCGATATTCTTTGACAATTTGGCTTAAGGAGTTAAATTACAGAGAGGCCGCGCTGTTCTATCCTGAAAAAAACGTATATGACAAGGCGGCACTGTATTCTGTATTCGGCGGCTCACCTTATGTAAACGGATTTATTAACCCAAAAAAAACGCTGCGCGAGAATATAGTCGCAACAATTCTCAATGAGTCGCACCCGGTTTACCAATACGCGGAGCACCTTTTGATTTCCGATTTTACAAACGCAATAGGCGCGGAGCGAATTTTCTCGGCCATTGCCAACGGGAAACAGAAATACGGCGAGATAGAGAGCAAGCTCGGAATGAAAAATAACGGTCTGCTATCAAAACAGCTTGCGTCGCTGCTTCGTATGGATATAATTACAAAAACATATCCCATCAATAAGCCGGATGATAACAAAAAAAGCGCATACGAGATCAACGATAATCTGCTGCGGTTTTACTATGCCTATGTTTACAAAAACAAGAGTGCGCTGCGCGTTCTCGGTCCCGAAGCGTTTTACGATGAGTATGTGGAACGCTCGATTATTACATTCATTTCCCATCGATTTGAAGAGATCGCCCGAGACTATTTTTCGCTGTGTGTACAGTCGGGCAAGCTCAAGGGCGTTACCAACATAGGAACCTATTATTACGACGACAGCGAGACAAAGACAAACGGCGAATTTGATGTTGTGCTGCAGCGCAGAGATCTTTACGATATATACGAGGTCAAATATTATGCCGCTCCTCTCGGCATCGGAGAAATGAAAAAGGAAGAAAGCCAGATAAGGAATCTAAAGGGCTTAAAGGTCGGAAAAATCGGCTTTGTCTGCGTCTCGGGGTTTGATACGCAGACAGATGAGTATGACCTTGTTTCGGGCGAGGAGATTTATTCTTAAAAGCGGCGCAGACATCAAGACGAGGGCAAGCTTCTGCCGGATGACTGAACGCAGGATTATTGGCGGGCAAATATAAATCGTTTTGAATGCAAAACAAAAGCCGCATTCATGAAAAAGCACTATTTTCTCTGGACTTTTGAAAAACTCTGCGGTATTGTCCTATGCATTCAAAGGCAGGCGCTTACTTATTTTCTAAATAAAGTTGCATATTTGGCAGAAAAGCCGATTCACATTGATTTGTGGATGGGCTTTTTGTTTTGCATTTGCAAACAATCTGAAAACTTTGCCGTTAAGACCCCCTAAATCCCGATTTTTTTACCCCTATACAATTGGGGAAAAGTTTTTTAAAAAGTCGTAAAGGAAAAAGTTTTTATTTTTGAGGTCAAAATGACCCCTCGAAATTTAAATTTCATTCCTATATATGGGGGATAATTTAGAACCGCTGAAAGGAGATGGTGGGTATATGACTGTTTATAATGTGCGCTGTGCGGTCGAATCGACAAAAAGGTTACAAATTTGTTTAATTTGGCTGATTTTTTCACGCTGCCTATTGCATTTTTTTGTTACGTTATGGTAGCATGAGAATGGAATTGACAAACCTGTAAAAAACGTTCTCTTATCGTGGCAATATACGGCATATAAATACATCAGTGCGATTCCATTATATTTCCCAAAGGGAGGCGTTGTCTGTGAAAGATAAAATTTTTGGCGTTCTGCAGAGAGTCGGTCGTTCGTTTATGCTTCCGATCGCTCTTCTTCCGATTGCCGGACTTATTCTCGGCATAGGAAGCTCGTTTACCGACTCCACCACGCTTGAAGCCTACCGTCTGACAAATGTTATTAAAGAGGGCGGAGTTCTTTATACCGTTCTTGACGTAATGAGCAAAGCGGGCAGTGTTGTTTTTGACAACCTTGCGCTGCTGTTTGCCATAGGCGTTGCTGTCGGCATGGCAAAAAAAGAAAAGGAGGTAGCCGGACTTTCGGGCGTTATCGGCTATCTTATTATGAACACCGCCATAAGCGCGATGATCACCGCCAAGGGCGGCGAAAAGGCGATGGCGGCAAACTCTACCACCTCAACCCTCGGCATAACCACCCTGCAGATGGGTGTTTTCGGCGGTATCGTCGTAGGTCTGGGTGTTGCGGCGCTGCACAACAGATTTTACAAGATACAGCTGCCCAAGGTCATCTCCTTCTTCGGCGGCACACGCTTTGTTCCCATTATAACCAGCGTGGTATATCTTGTTGTCGGCATTGTGATGTTCTATATCTGGCCTGTCGTTCAGAGCGGCATTGCCCATCTGGGCGGACTTGTTACCGAGTCGGGCTATGCGGGAACGCTTATTTACGGCGTTACCGAGCGCGCACTTATTCCCTTCGGTCTGCACCACGTTTTCTATATGCCCTTCTGGCAGACCGAGCTGGGCGGCGCTATGGTTATTGACGGCGAAGTCGTTCAGGGCGCGCAGAAAATCTTCTTTGCCGAGCTTGCCTCAAAATCGACTGAGCATTTCTCGGTATCTGCCACAAGATTTATGACGGGAAAATTCCCCTTTATGATTTTCGGACTTCCTGCCGCTGCGCTGGCCATGTACAGAGCCGCCAGACCCGAAAAGAAAAAGGTTGTCGGCGGTCTGCTGCTCTCTGCTGCTCTGACCTCAATGCTTACCGGCATTACCGAGCCGCTTGAGTTTACATTTTTGTTTGTTGCGCCCGTAATGTACGCCATTCACTGCGTTCTTGCCGGACTTGCTTATATGATCATGCACATGCTTAATGTCGCTGTCGGCATGACCTTCTCGGGAGGCTTTATTGACCTTACGCTGTTCGGCATTCTTCAGGGCAACGGCAAAACCAACTGGGTTTGGATAATAATTGTAGGACTTATTTACGCCGTTGTATACTATTTCCTGTTCTACTTTATAATAACAAAATTCAATCTAAAAACCCCCGGCAGAGAGCCCGACAACGAGGAACCCAAGCTGTTTACCCGCAGCGATGTGGACGCCATGAAGGAGGCTGTCGCCAAGAGCATGAACGACTCCGAGCGGGTAAGCGCCCTTATTTTAAAGGGTCTGGGCGGAAAGCCCAATCTTTCTGACCTTGATTGCTGCGCGACCCGCCTGCGTGTCACCGTAAAAGACCCCGCTCTGGTTGATGACGGTATGCTCAGGGAGAGCGGCGCGTCGGGCGTTGTCCACAAGGGCGACGGCATTCAGGTCATTTACGGTCCGCAGGTTTCGGTCATAAAATCAAATCTTGAAGATTTTATGGAAAAACCGATATCGGAGTATCTTGACGATCTGCTCAGCGAAGCCGCCCCCGAGGCGCAGCAGGAGCAGA
>JAFRVM010000150.1 GCA_017438505.1 Clostridia bacterium
GAAACAAGAACCTTCATCTATCCACCAAGCCTTTCGTGCGAAAGCGCCGCAAGATTTGCGCTGCTAATCCCTGAATTATCCACAGTGTTCCGGCTTTTCTGAGCGTAAATGAGGTATTCGATATTGCCCTCGGGGCCCTTTACCGGAGAATAATCCAGCCCCAGAACAGAAAAGCCGCCGGAAAGCATAAACTCCCTTATGCCTTCAATAACCTCGGCGTGAACGGCCACATCGCGAACAACGCCGTTTTTGCCCACCTTTTCTTTGCCCGCCTCGAACTGCGGTTTTATAAGGCATACCACCCTGCCGTTTTCACACAGAAGCTCTCTTATAACCGGCAGAATAAGCCGCAAAGATATAAAAGAAACGTCCACGCTGGAAAAATCCACCGGGTCGGGAACCTGCTCGCGTGTCAGTGTACGGGCATTTGTGCGTTCAAGATTGACAACGCGCTCATCGGTGCGCAGCTTCCACGCAAGCTGACCGTAACCTACATCCACGGAATAAACCTTTTTTGCGCCGTTTTGCAGCATGCAGTCGGTAAAGCCTCCGGTGGACGCTCCCACATCCATACAAATAAGCCCGTCAAGCGAAAGTCCGAAGCTTTTGACCGCTTTATCGAGCTTCAGACCGCCGCGGCTGACAAAGGGATTTCCCTTACCGCGCACTTCTACGGTCTGACCCTCTTTGACAAAGGTGCCCGCTTTATCACATTTTTCGTTATCTATGTATACAATGCCGGACATTATAAGTGCCTGAGCCTTCTGCCTGCTTTCGGTAAGGCCGCGCTCGGTCAAAACAACATCCAGCCGCTTTTTTTCGGTCATAAATTTACCCCATTTTTACCTTTGAAAAAATCGAATGCGAATCAAGTCCAAGCTTTTTCATAGCGCTTTCGGTAGAGCAGTGCTGAACATAGGGCATATCGGCGGCGGTAATAAAAGCTTTGCCCTCATACCCCTGCGAATAGAGCAGTTTTTCAAAGTGCTCGCCCACACCGCCCTGGGTAACTCCCTCTTCAAAAATAAATACCTTTTTAAAGCCCAGAGCGTATTTGACCGCTTCCGGATCAATAGGTTTAATGCGGTTAAGCTTTAAAACCGATACCTTTTCACCATCGGCGCACAGCTTTTTTTCAGCATCGTACGCATAGCTGAATATGCGCCCAAAGGTAACTATCAGTTTATCTTTCCCGCCCTCATAAATATCAAAGCTGCCTAGAGAAGGCGTAAAGTCATCGGGCATCGCACTCTCGGTCCCCCTTGGGTATCTAACAGCGGCGGGGCCGTCGCAGTTATATATGGCGTCTCGCAGAAAAGCCCGCAGTTCGCAAAAATAAGTAGGAGCGAAAACCGTCATGTTGGGCAGGGTATTGAGCAGAGCTATATCGAACATTCCGTTGTGGGTTTCTCCGTCCTCGCCCACTATGCCCGCACGGTCAATGGCCAGAACGGTTTTGACATTGCCGATAGAAACATCATGCAGCATCTGGTCGTATGACCTCTGCAAAAAACTTGAGTAAACGGCAAAAACAGGTTTCATCCCGTTAATGGCAAGACCCGCTGCAAAGGTTACGGCGTGCTGCTCGGCTATGCCCACGTCGAATAATCTGTCAGGATAGCTTTTAACAAAGTCAGAAAGACCCGTTCCCGACTTCATGGCTGCTGTAATGGCACATACCTTGTCATCTTCCGCTGCAATCTTACACATCTCATCGCCGAAAACATCCGAAAAACTTGTCGAAGAACGGCTAATTTCTCCCGTTTCTACATCAAATCCCGATACTCCGTGGAATGCGCTGGGATTTTGCTCTGCAAATGTATAGCCTTTTCCCTTTACAGTATATGTATGAATAATTACCGGTCTTTCTATCTCTTTTGCAGTCTGAAAAACCTCAATCAAGCTTTCTACATTGTGTCCGTCAACCGGTCCGAGATAGGCAAAGCCCATATCGTCAAAAATTGTCGTGTGATAAATGGCGTAACGCAAAAGAGCCTTTGATTTAAATAACACTCTTTTAATCGGCGAGCCGATTAAAGGGATTTTATTTATTACCCGCCCGGCGTCTGATTTAAAGTTTATGTAAGATTTCTTTGAACGAATGGACGAGAGATACTTTGCCATTGACCCGACATTGCGTGAAATTGACATTTTATTGTCGTTAAGAACAATAATAAGCCTGTCCTTTGTTCTTCCCGCATTATTCAAACCTTCATATGCAAGTCCGCCGGAAAGCGCACCGTCTCCGATAACCGCGACAACGTATCCAGGCTTGCCGGCCAGTGTTTTCGCCGCGGCAAGACCGCATGCCGATGAAATAGAGGTCGAGGAGTGTCCGGAAATGACAATGTCGTGCTCACTTTCGCACGGCTTGGTAAAACCGGCAATGCCTCCCTCACGGCGAAGGGTGTCGAAATCATCGAATCTGCCGGTCAAAAGTTTGTGGGTATAACACTGATGTCCCACATCGAATACCATCTGATCCCGCGGGGAATCGAATACCCTGTGCATCGCCACGGTAAGTTCGACAACACCTAAATTTGAGGACAAGTGCCCGCCGTTTTTTGCAACGGTGTTTATCATTTTGTCCCTTATTTCAGCGCACAGCGTTACAAGCTCCTGAGCCGACAGTTTTTTAACATCGTCAGGTGATTTAATTTTATTTAAAAACTTGTATTGATTCATTCAAAGTCAGTCCAGTCGAAAAACTTAGTGATTGCGTTTTAATAGCATTTTTGTTAATTCACGCATAAAGTCAGCCTTCTCGCCGAAATACTCAAGGGCGTCAAGTGCCTTCGCAGTATATAAATCGGCATATTCTCTTGCCTTTTCAAGGCCTAAAAGGGTAACATATGTGGATTTTTCGTTGGCCGCATCGCTTCCTATGGGCTTGCCGAGCAGTTGCTGATCGCCTACAACATCAAGAATATCATCAACAATCTGGAAAGCAATTCCGAGATTAACAGCATACTCCCTCGCTGCGGCAAGGTCTTTTTCATTATTGCCGCCTAAAATGCAGCCCATCTCGGCAGCAGCTAAAATGAGCGCGCCGGTTTTCTGGCTGTGCATTTTTCGCAGCGTTTCCATGGGAATTCTTTTGCCCTCGCTCTGAACGCCGATAACCTGACCGCCGATCATACCGCCTATGCCCGAGGCTTTTGCAAGAGTGTATGCCGCAAGGTGAGCGCCGGGAATATCGGCGGTGTCGCGCAGGGCGGTTTCAAAGGCTAAATTAAGCAGCGAATCACCCGCCAGCAGAGCCATATCCTCCCCGAAGGCCTTGTGGCAGGAGGGCTTGCCGCGGCGCATATCGTCGTTGTCAAGGCACGGCAGATCATCGTGTATCAGCGAATATGTGTGAATCATCTCAAGCGCACATGCAAAGGGCATGGCGTTTTTATAATCGCCCGAGCAAACGCGGCAAAACTCCAGCGTCAAAACAGGACGCAGCCGCTTGCCCGCGTCAAGCAGCGAATAGCTCATTGCCTTTATAACATCGCCGTAAAGGCAGTCCTGCGAGGGCAGATATCCCTTTAGAGCGTCTTCGATCTCGGTAATATATCCGCTGAGTCTTTCATTAAAATTCATAATAAATCACCTATTCCTCGGGAGTTTCGGAAAGCTCCTCAATGCGTTTTTCGGCGCTGTTTAAAAGTCCGCTGCAATAGCCCGCAAGAGTTCTGCCCTCCTCGTATAAATCGAGTGATTTTTCCAGCTCACAGCTTC
>JAFRVM010000151.1 GCA_017438505.1 Clostridia bacterium
AAAGAGGACGTGCTCATAAAAGCTATTTATGAGGAGAGCGGAGCGGTAACAACCACCGGTACAAACAAAATGACCGGTTCCGGCGCCGAAGAGCTGGGCATAGCCGGCCTGTATATGAAGTATTTCAGCAACAATCCCTCAAGCGTGCAGGTGCACGTATACAGACGTCTGAGAATAAGCGAGCTTGCTGATGCTCTGGAGATGTACTACACCGGCCTTTACGAACATCTTTCCGAATATAACATAACCAGACTTGCCGGTGCAAGCCGCGTGGACACTGCAATTGAAATATGCAAGAGCGGCTGGAGCAGAACCGGTACGGTAATTCTTGCAAACGGTTATTCATTTGCCGACGCTATGGCGGGCGTGCCGCTCTCATATGCTCTTGATGCTCCCATTCTGCTCACCGCCAACGATAGTTCCGGCCTTGAAGCAAATGTAAAAACAGCAATTGTTAATACAAGAGCGAAAAATATTATAATTCTGGGCGGAACTCAGGCTGTAAGCCAGTCTATTGAGAATCAGCTTAAAAAAGCTTCTTATAATGTCGAGCGTGTAGCGGGAAGCTCGCGCTATGAAACGTCCACGGCAATAGCACAAAAGCTGTATCAGGTCAAGGGAAGCTACGGCGATACCGTCTTTGTGGCATCAGGTTCAAATTACCCTGACGCTCTCGCGGTAAGTCCTGTCGCGGCCATGCTCGGCGATCCGATCATATACGCAAGACCGGACGCCACAGTTGACGCTTCCGCCGCACAGTATTTTGCGGACAGCGCGGCTAAAAAGGTTGTAATTTTAGGCGGCAGCGGCGCAGTCGGAAGCGCTGCCGAGGACAACATCAGGACATTAGGAGTGACCGATGTTCAGCGTGTTTACGGCGCCAGCCGCTACGATACCGCCATGACCATAGTAAACAAGTATAAGAGCCTGTTTACCACAAGCGATATCGCCTTTGCCACGGGAGTTTCCTTCCCCGACGCTCTCGCGGGCGGAGCTTTTGCCGCGAAGAAGGGCATGCCGGTAATTCTTATTGCGGAAAAAACCGCGCCGAGCGGCCTTTCCGCTTACATTTCAAGCAAAAACACCGAAAATATATATGTATTCGGCGGCTACGGCGCGCTTTCCGATTTTGCCATAGGAAACGCACTTAATTAGTTTGATTAATGCTAAAGAGCTGTGCAGGATTTTCCTGCACAGCTCTTGTTTTTTATGTTGTCATTTTTTGTTTATCACCAAAAGCATAGCTTCTATTTCCTGCCTCTGCTCGGGCTCAAAGAATGCGTTAAATTTGCTGCCGGAGACGGTTGTAAATTCTAAATACTCCGCCTTATCGGCTTCTGCTTCTGTTATCTCGGCACTTTCGATTTCATAGAGCTTGAAATAACGCTCGTCATCTTCATCATCTATGCAGAGAAATCCGTTTTCATATGTAATCAGCTTGCTAAATACATAGGGGGCGTCGGGGTCTTCGCCGTTAATCAAACACATCAGATAATCAATGCCGTCGCTTTGAGGAGCATTATAGCTGAATTTTACGGTATCGCCGTCGGTTGTTCTAAAATTAAAGCAGCCCGTCCCGGAAGAATCCCACGCTTCGACAATGTCGGAAATTTTGTAGTATTTTCCGTTGCCCGGTTTTGTCTGGATGTAAAAACCATGCTCATCAATGTACATTTTTACAAACAGGTGTCGGTATATCGTGTATATCAGCAGAGCAGCACCGAGCGCCGCAAACAGATAAAGAAAAATAATTGCGTCGCCGATAGACTTGCGAAGAAGAAGTGCCACGCCTCCGAATACCGCCAGCATAATCAAAGACGGAATATAGTCAAATAAACCAATCCCTATTTTGTATTTCCAGTTTTTTCCATCCATATTATTTCCCCCCTTCGATATGTTTTTTCAAAAGGTCTATGGCCTCGTTATATCCGTCGGTGCCGTGACCTATAATATTGAAAACACAGATATCGCGCACATAGCTTATCTGCCTGAAGGCCTCGCGCCTGGAAACATCGGAGATATGCACCTCGGCGCAGGGCAGACCGACCGCCTTGAGAGCGTCGGCGATAGATACGCTTGTGTGGGTATAGCCCGCGGGGTTTATGACTATTGCGTCGGCGCTGGCGTAACAGCTCTGGATTTTGTCGATAATCGCACCCTCGCAGTTTGACTGGAAGAAATCCGCCTGAACACCGATACTTTCGCAGTGTTTTTTTATCTTTTCAATTAAATCGGAGTAGGTCTCTCTGCCGTAGATATCAGGCTCGCGAATGCCCAGAAAATTGATGTTGGGTCCGTTGATTATGCATATTTTCATTTTTAATCCCCCAAAGTTTGTAGACTTAACAAATTGACTTTTAATTAAAATACACTTTTTTTAAAAAAAGGTCAAGTGCGGATTTGTTTAGTAATAAAACAAATTGCTTTTTGTCTCTTTTGCAGTTATAATATAAATTGAGAAACTTTAAACAGCAGCCACATTTTTTCCTTCGGAGGGACGAAAAATGGATAATACAATTGAAACAAGGTGCCCTTATTATAAAAAATGCGGCGGGTGCCAGATGCAGAATTTAACATATCGGCAGCAGCTCTCTCAAAAGCAGGTAAGAATAATAAAGCTTTTGGGTCACTACTGCCATGTGGAAGAGATAATAGGCATGGAAAACCCCTATCATTACCGCTGCAAGGTGCAGGCGGCCTTCGGCAGAAACCACAAGGGCGAGACTGTTTCCGGTATTTACCAGTCGTCCACCCACAAAATCGTTCCGGTGGATAGCTGCATGATAGAGGATGAGCGCGCAGACGAGATAATTGTCTGTATCCGCAAGCTTTTAAAAAGCTTTAAACTCAAGCCCTTTGATGAGAATAACTATACCGGTTTTTTGCGCCATGTTTTGATTAAAAAAGGTTATTTCAGCAAACAAATTATGGTAGTTCTTGTTACCGGTACCGTGGAATTTCCCCAAAAAAGAGCCTTTGTCAACGCACTGCTCAGCCGTTACCCCGATATAACGACCGTAATTCAAAACATTAACAACTCCCGCACAAGCCTTGTGCTTGGGGAAAGAAGCATTGTGCTTTACGGTACCGGAAAAATAATCGACCAGCTTTGCGGGTACAATTTCAGAATTTCGCCGTCATCGTTTTATCAGGTCAACCCCGTGCAGGCGGCTGTTTTATACAAAACCGCGATGGATTTTGCGGGCCTGACAAATACAGAGAGGGTAATAGACGCCTACTGCGGCACGGGCACGATAGGTATTATCGCCGCCGACCGCTGCAAAGAGGTTATAGGTGTGGAGCTTAACGCCGACGCCATACGCGATGCGCGTGAAAATGCAAAGAACAACGGCACACACAACATTAAGTTTATTAATGCCGACGCGGGAGAGCTTATGGAAGAGATGGCGGCAGAAAAAGAGAGCGCCGACTGCGTTATTATGGACCCGCCCCGAGCGGGCGCATCGCTCAAATTTTTGCGCTCGCTTGTAAAGCTCTCGCCCGATAAGGTCATTTATATCTCCTGCAACCCCGATACCCTTGCCCGCGATTTGCACTTTTTAAGCCATAACGGCTACTGGATAGAAAAAATCCAGCCGGTCGATATGTTCCCGCATACGAGCCATGTGGAGACGGTGGTATTGATGACAAAGAGATAGACAAATCGGGATTTGCGGAGGTAATGCAATATGGATATGAAAATCAAACTGGAACCGATTAACGATACTAATCGCGAGGCTGTGCTGGCGCTCACAGTGCACGAAGATCAGCCATTTGTCGCGCCAAACGATTATTCATTGAGCGAGGCCGATGACGCCAATACCAAGGCGCCCGGCACGGCAAGGCCATTTGCGATCTATGCGGGTGAAAAGCTTGTCGGCTTCTGTATGCTTGCCTTGGACCCCGAGGATGAGAATCCCGTCGACAGGTACTGTCTCTGGCGTTTTATGATTGACAAAAACGAACAGGGCAAGGGCTACGGTCAGGCGGCACTTCATGAGGTCATCGAGTATTTCAAAGAGAACGGTGTGGACACGATCTATCTGTCGACTGCACCTGAGAACGAGGTCGGACTGCACGTGTACCATAAAGCGGGCTTTCGGGAAACGGGCGAGATAGAAGACGGAGAAGCTATTTTTGTTTTGAAACTCTAAATTCTCGTTTGTCGAAATGTTCCTTCTTGAACATTCTGTCGAGACTGTATGCTGCTTGTACCACCAAAAGAAGGACTTCATTTCAGTGCCGTATGAACCAAAGAATGCGGACTATCTGAAAAGATAAAATGAATTACGCAAATCGGTGTTGAAGGAGAAGGAGATATGGTAAGAAATATTCAGATTCAAGATGCACAAGACTTGG
>JAFRVM010000152.1 GCA_017438505.1 Clostridia bacterium
AAAATATCCCCTTTCAAACTTCCGTATAGACCTTTTTTGTCCTACTTTTAACTATTATAGATAATGTACCACATTTACATATAAATTTCAATAAAAATAAAATAAAAATTTTGTAAATACCCCAATATTTTGAAAAAAATATAATTTTGTCGAATTTTTGCCCAAGATAGTGTGTCTGTCTCTTACTGGGCAGGAGTTTCATCAGGCTGCTCGGCATCCGCTCCCGGCTCATCGTGCGGCTCGTTTATAAGATAATCGAGATCAAGATTACCGGTGTCAAGTCTGAAGGAGGTTGTATTCTCGCCCGAGACATACAAAATACCTTTATCAGTGACGGCAAGCTCGTTTTCGATAACGGCCTTTGCCATTTTTACTTTGTGGTCAATTTTGACCGGGCCGCCGATATCCACGATTATTCTCTCGTCATAATTGAGGCGGATAATTCCTGATTCGGTAAATTCAATCGCGCGTATCCTGAAGTCGTTGTCGATCATAGCGCGTATTACCCCGTGCAGAGCCTTTTCGTTCTCCGAATCCTTGAATTTGACCTGGTAGCCTACGGTGCATTTTTCGGTTTCCAGCCCTTTTATAAGGACAAATTCGGGAGGGATGTCACCGGTCAGCGGCTCAAGCGCCTTGAAGTTTTTGCTCAAGATCATAAGCAACTCGACGTCTTTTATTACAAAGGCCGGCTGTGCCTCGGTTATTTCGATAGAAACGGTAGAGGGGATTCGTCGCTTGATTTTTGCTTTTTCAATGTATGGAAGCTGGGTCTCAATAAGGGTTTCAAGCTTGCCCTTCCTTATGCGAAAAAGATTGTCACCAACGGTTATCCCGCTTACACGGATTATTTCTTCATCACTGTATATCTGGTTGTTTTCAACCTCTATCTGCTTGGCTTTAAACAGAACGGTAAGAGAAAGCACGGTTATTACCGTCAAGACAATAACCGGAACAAGTATATAATAAAGCAGATAAGCAGAGCGCTTGCGTCGGCGTCCGCTTATTGTTTTTTTACGGCTTTTTCCGAGGGTCGTGTTTTTTGCCTTTCGGCGTTTACGCTTTCGTATGACCCTGTCGGAGGATCTGACGGTCCTTCTTTTTATACGTCCGTTAGGCATCCGGTGCCCTCCTTTCTATATCGGCTCCCACACCGCGCAGCCGCCGGGCAAGATGTGCGTATCCCCTATCTAAAAGGTTAAGCCCGCCTATTGCGGTCTGTCCATGCGCACAAAGTCCTGCGACAACGAGTGCCGCTCCGCCGCGCAGATCGGTGGCGGTAACGCCGGTTCCGGTCAGATGGTCAACTCCCTGTACCACAGCCATGCGGCCTTCGGTTTTAATTTCGGCACCCATACGGCGAAGCTCGTGGGTATGTTTATATCGTGAATCGAAAATGTTTTCAATAAAAATGCTTGTGCCCTGTGCCACCGTGCTTGCCGCCATGACAATGGCCTGTGCGTCGGTAGGAAACCCGGGGTAGGGCAGTGTGCGTATGCACTTAAATGGCCCCAGCCGGGCGGGCGATTTAACGGTAATAATGTTTTGCAAACACTTGATATCGCACCCCGCCTGCTCAAAAACAGGAATTACCGGCTGAAGATGACGGGGAACAACGTCGCGGATGATCAAATCTCCGCCGGTGACTGCCGAAGCGGCCATAAATGTCGCCGCCTCTATGCGGTCGGGAATAACGGTGTGCTCGCAGCCATGAAGCTTTGGCACTCCGTCAATAATAATTGTACTCTCACCGCTGCCGTAAATCTGTGCGCCAGCTTTGTTCAGAAAGTCGGCAAGATCGCAGATTTCAGGCTCGCGTGCGGCGTTTTGGATGACCGTCCGACCGCTTGCGGCAGCCGCAGCTATCATGGTGTTTTCGGTCGCGCCGACGCTGGGAAAAGAGAGGGTCACGGTGTTTCCGCAAAGTCCACGGTCGCATTTGCAGTCAAGTGTTCCGCCTGTTTCGTCAATCTGTGCGCCAAGTCTTCGAAGTGCGGCAAGGTGCAGGTCTATGGGTCTTGGACCCAGCTCGCACCCGCCGGGGAAGGATAATCGCGCCGAGCGGCATCGGGCAAGAATAGCACCCAGAAACACAATTGACGAACGCATCTCGCTCATAAGAGAGTCGGGAACATCGCACCTGCAGCATCCGTCGGTGCAAACTGTTATATCGCTGCCCTCGCGGCTGACCCTGCATCCGAGATGTGTAAGTATTTTTACTGTTGCGTCCACATCTGAAAGCTCCGGGCAGTTATGTATACAGGTTGTGCCCTCGCAGAGCAGTGCGCAGGCCAGAATAGGCAGCGAGCTGTTTTTGGCTCCGTTGACCGTAATTTCACCTTTCAAGGGTACAGAGCCGTTTATAAAAAGTTTTTCCATTTTTGCAAACACCCTTTCGCACGGTTGTTTTAAATTATAAAACATTCTATGCATAGGGTGTTTTGCAGGTGAGATTTAATGGCTATATTTAATAACCCTGTCTATAATATTGTATATACGCTCGTTGGCGTCGAGAATTGCCATCTTTGCGGCGTTATTGCCGATTTCCCTGAGTTTTTCGGGGTTTGATAGCATATCCTCGGCTATTTCAAGCAAAAGAGCGGGG
>JAFRVM010000153.1 GCA_017438505.1 Clostridia bacterium
CGAAATCCACCCTGTCGGGTGGGTGAAATCGCCTGCGGCGGTGAAATTGCCCTGCGGGCAGTGAAATCCGCCTCGGCGGCGGGTGGGTGGATTTCATTTCACCGAACGCGACAGTGTTCGATTTCACCTGAGGGCGACGCCCGAAGATTTCACCTTTTGCCGTAAGGCAAAAGATTTCACTATTCTGACGTTTGGCACACAAACGTCCTGCTTGCGTCGATCTGCGACAAAAACCGACTGAAATAAGGATTTTTCCTTACCTCAGCCGGTTTTTATTTACTGTCCTTCAGAGCACCTCGCGCATACAAGGTCTTTTTTATCCGCAAAAGATCCGTTAAGATCCGATTCCGGGTCGGAAACGACAGAAATACTATAAAAACATCCGGTTCAACTCCGATTATATTAAGGAATAAATTTTTAAAATATTATTGAAAAGTATAAATATAACTACTACAATATAATCAGTTGATAATTCAAATAATCAAACGCTGTGAGGACGGTATGAACCTTCTTAACATGAAATACGCGATCGCTATCGCTGAAACAAAGTCGCTCAACAAAGCGGCGGAAAAACTTTATATAGGTCAGCCTGCGCTCAGCCGTTCCATAAAAGAGCTTGAGGCAAATCTCGGCACGTCGCTTTTTGAGCGCAGCGTAAAGGGAATGACGCTTACGCCGGACGGTGAAAAATTCATCCGCTACGCCAAGGTCATTTTGAACAAGGTAGACGAGATAGAGGAGATGTTCAAGACCGAAACGGATAACAAGATCAGGTTTTCCATATGTGTGCCGAGGGTCAGCTATATCTGCGACGCGTTCGTCAATTTCACAAGACACTTAAAAAACGACGGCAGCATTGAGATATTTTATCAGGAAACGAACGCCATGCGCGCGGTAAAGAACATTTTAAACGACGACTATAAGCTGGGCGTTGTGCGCTTTGCGGAAAGCTATGCTAAGTATTATGACGATATGTTCCGCGAAAAATCGCTTGAAAGCAGGATAATAACTCGGTTTAAATACGTTCTTATAATGAGCCGTCATTCGCCGCTTGCCAAGCTTGAGCAGATAACCTTTGACGATCTCGGCGATTATATAGAGATCGCGCACGCGGATCCGTACGTTCCTTCTCTTCCCGTTTCCGAGGTCAAAAAAGAGGAGTTGTCTGATAACTGCCAAAGACACATATTCGTATTTGAGCGCGGTTCACAGTTCCAGCTTTTGTCAGAAAACGTGGATACGTTTATGTGGGTGTCGCCCGTGCAGAAGTCGCTTCTTGAAAAATTTGACCTTGTGCAGAGGTACTGCGTTGACAACAACCGCGAGTATAACGACGTGCTTATCTACCGCGACGATTACAGATTATCTCAGCTTGACAATATGTTTATAGAGGAGCTCGTTTACTCAAAACGCGTCAACCTTGACAACTGCATAATCAAGTAACTTTCCGGTTTTTGATACCGGTTATCAAAAATTCTCATTATCAATATCAAAAAAAGCAGACGAATCTTACAAAAAACGCCTGCTTTTTTTGTGTATTTTTACGTTTTTTACAAACGCCGCGCCGTATACCGTAAATCAAAATCATACCGTTTACCAAAAGTGATAACGGTGTTGCTTTATAGGCATTTTACATTAAGGAATTTATGTGTTATTATGAGCCTGCGAAATAAAACGTCAAAGGAAAGGAAATGTACATGAACGAAAACTTTGATTATAGCGTAGTGGAATCCATACTGCAGGAACATCAGTGCAGTGAAAAAGCGATAATCGCAATACTGCAGGACGTTCAGGAACACTATCACTACCTGCCGTCGGAAGCATTTCCGTATATGGCAAAAAAACTTAACGTAAGCGAGGCGCGCATTTACAGCGTGGCGACCTTTTACGAAAATTTCTCACTTGAACCCAAAGGCAAATACGTTGTCAAGGTATGTGACGGCACGGCGTGCCACGTAAGAAAATCCATACCGATACTTGACAGGCTCCGCGCGGAGCTCGGACTTTCCGAAAAAAAGAAAACAACGGATGATCTTTTGTTTACGGTGGAGACCGTTTCCTGCCTCGGCGCCTGCGGGATTGCCCCGGTAATGACGGTAAACGACAAGGTACACCCCGCCATGACTCCGGAAAAAGCATCCGCGCTCATAAAAGAACTGATAGAGAAGGAGAAAAACAATGCTGACTGACAGGCAGGAATTTCTTTCATATAAGGAAAAAGTCGCCAAAGCGTACGAAATGCAGCAAAGAAAGATAATCGTCTGCTGCGGTACGGGCTGTGTTGCCGGCGGATCGCTTGACGTTTACGCCAAGCTCAAAGAGCTTATGGA
>JAFRVM010000154.1 GCA_017438505.1 Clostridia bacterium
TATCGTTTACAGAGGCGAGCACCCACAAAACGATGAGCACGCTGTCGTTGGAGGCGTATGCAAGACCGTAAAAGGGACTTCGCATAAGGGTAAGATATGAGGCAAGAAAGCTGGTGGCTACCGATATTGTGCTGAAAATAAGGTTTGCCGTTCCCAGCGCCTTTAATATAAAATAAAAAATCAGCGTAACGACTGCCGTAAGAGTAAGCATAACTGTAATTTGTTTTGCGGTCAGCTTTTTGTTTACCTCAACCTCATTTGAGTCCCTGTAAGGATGACGCAGCCACGAGATAACGCTCAGCACGGCAATGGGGGTGCTCATGCAGAGATAGGTTATCATCTCGCCGTAATATTTAAAGTAAAAGGATATAATGCCGTAAAGCACGGCAAATCCTACGCACATTATCTGCCCTATTACATACCCTTTTGCGATGAAAATAAGCGCGGTAACGCCGAGAAGGGATGCCGAAAGTGTGAGGTAATCCTTTTGCGGCGAGAGCAAAAATGCCGCCGTGACTACTATCAGCGACGATATCCAAAGACACTTTTCAAAAAGCGTCAGACTTTTAAACAGTTCTTTTATCTTCATTTTTCCTCCGAAAAAAAGCATCCGTTTTGCACATCTTCAAAGACCTAACGATGTGCAAACGAATGCAGCGCACTCACTGCCCGGTGGCAGTTATATATTAAGTATATTATATCACGGTGCTGCCGCCTTTGCAAGAGATAAATCGGCGGCTGCCGAAGCGTCCTTGCCAAAGAAGTGTTGATACTTTTTTGCAGGGACGTTTTTGTGCTTGAAATGCCTGTTCTTGGCATTGACGACAGCGGGATTGTCTTTTGCAATTTAATGTGTTATAATAAATAAAATAACCTCTAAAAAGACTAAATGAGGAGTTTAAGAATGTATAACGAGAAAATTGTCGAATTTGCCGATATTTTAAAGGATTGCAAAAGGGCTGTATTTTTCGGCGGAGCAGGGGTCTCCACCGAAAGCGGAGTGCGGGACTACCGCAGCGAGGACGGCCTATACAACACCGTCAAGCAGTATGGGGTATCTCCCGAGGTGATACTGAGCCATACCTTTTTTGAAAATAACCCCGACGTATTTTATGATTTTTACTATACATATTTTCTTGCGCAGAAGGCTCTGCCCAACGCCGCGCACAAAACTCTTGCCCGTCTTGAAGAAATGGGCAAGCTGAGCGCCGTTGTCACCCAGAATGTAGACGGCCTTCATCAGGCTGCTGGCAGCAAAAGGGTTTACGAGCTGCACGGAACTTCCTCGGTGCATTACTGCAGCAAGTGCGGAGCGGGCTTTGATACAGAAAGGGTCGCCCTTCTTAAGGGCAAAGTGCCGATATGCGAAAGATGCGGCGGGGTTATACGCCCGGATATCGTTCTTTACGAAGAGCCGCTCAAGGAAAGGGTTGTTTACCGGGCTATCGACGCTATCGCCTCGGCTGACCTGCTGATTATCGGCGGCACATCGCTTGCCGTGTACCCGGCAGCGGCGTATATCCGCTATTTCGGCGGAGACAAAATAGTTTTAATAAACAAGGGCGAGGTGGAATATACCGGAAAAATCGACCTTGTTTTCCACGAAAACATAGGCAAAGTTCTGTCCGAAACCGTCGCTCTGCTTTAGCGGTTGCATTTGTCGAAAAAATGTGATATAATACATTATTATTCTGCATAAGGAACTGTGGTTTATGGATTTTTTGACAAAATTTGCAAATTTTTCGGGTGAAATTTTATACCCGTGTGCTTTTGCCGCTGTCTGCACCTGCGCTTTTTTGATTTACTTTGCATTCAAGGGGAAAAAAGAACAGAAACCGGATTTTAAATTCTTCTACTGGTATCTGGCCGGCGGCGCTGCGATTATTGCCGGCGGACTGCTTTTAAAGCTTAAACTGGGCATATCCGCCGTTCGGTATGCCGAGATAGTATTTGAGGGCTTTAGCTGGGCGGTGGCTGTTAGCAACTATATAGTGCTTAGAAAAAAAGGAATATTTGATACAAAAGTATGCCGTCTTACCCAGTGGGAGTGGATGCTTGCAGGGGTTAATTTTGTTCTGGGCATTTTGCTTGTTGTTATAATGGGAATGAGCAAGGCGGATTATTATATTGGACTTAACACCTTTTTCAATGCCGATCTCGGCAGAGGAGTGTATTCGGCAATTACCGACGTTCTGCCTCATTCCACACACCCGCTGTACCGTTTTGCGGGCTTTCCGTTCTTTGCGCTTGCAAGGGTAATCGCACGGATAATTTCGGCCGATTATCTCCTGCCGGGGGCATATCTTGTTCTGCTGATCCAGGTTTTACTGAACGGAATAAGCGCCGTTGTGCTAAAAAGAACTTTGGTTAAACTTGAGTTTTCATCTACTATCGCGTGGCTCGGTGGAGTGCTCTACATTTCGTCCTTCCCGGTGATGTGGCTTGATATTTTCCCTGAGACTTACTGTCTTGCCGCTCTTGCGCTGATTCTGGGCGTATACGCTCATCTGTGCGGCAGCAATTTAAAATATCCTCTCTTTATTCTTGCCATGGGTGTAAATCCGGCAACAGCCGCCCTTTCCGCGCTGATAATATTGAGCGATGTTCTAAAGAACAGGGAGAAGATTTTCGCCTGGATAAAGAGTCATAAAATAATTTCCGGTGCCGCAGGTGCGGCGGGCGTATTAATACTTGCCGTTTTTACGGTATTTTCGATAAAGTATATCGGTCAGTGGACGGCGCAAAAGCCTCTCTCGGGCAAGCTTTTACAGTATGTTGTCTCACCTTGGATTTTCGGCCCGGATTATCTTAATCTATCGCCGTTTTTTGTTCAGACCGGCGAACTGAGCTTTTTCAAGACCGCTACTGTTTGCTTTGTAATCGCAGTGTGCATTTACGGCGCAATAAAGTACCGAAAAAAAGATGTGGTGCTGTGTTGTCTGGGTTATATTGCAGTAGCCGTTTTGTTCCACGGCCTTTTAGGTTTCGGAAAATTCAACAGCGTTATTTACTGCGGTCTTTACGGCTGGTGCTTTGTTCTGCTGTTTGTATGCGGAATGGATATGGTAGCCCGGAAGCTGCACACCATGTCGGGCGTTTTTATTGCCGCGCTTGCGGTGCTGTGCCTTATAATGAATCTTTTGTGGTTTTCTTCAATAAAGAATGACGTAGCCGCTTCGGTAAGCAGCAAAGCCGTTCGTATGAGTACCGACACCCCCTATTACCTTGATGGATGCGAGGGCAGTTTTTCCGTAAGGGACGGTATGGTGATTTACGAAAATACCCAGATTCTGGTCGATGACTTTGACGGATTTATTTACTGCGACAATGAGAAAATCTGGGGACTTAAATCCGACGGCTCGGCATTTATTGTCTTCTGCAAGGACGGCTCGCCGCGCGCCGAAAGCGTGGATGAGTATATTTATATGATTCCTTAAGAAAGGAATGTCGCCCCGAATGAAAAATTACATTAAGCTTATTCGGCCGCACCACTACATAAAAAATCTGCTGGTGTTTTTTCCGCTGATTTTCAGCGGCAGACTTTCCGAAGGATCTCTTCTTGTTAAAAATCTGCTTGCTTTTGCGGCGTTTTGTTTCGCCGCATCAGTGGTTTATATTTTTAATGATATAAAAGATGCCGATGCGGACAGGCTTAACGAATCGAAAAAGAACCGCCCGATAGCAGGCGGCAAAATCAGTATAAAAAGCGCTGTCATTCTTGCGGCTGTTCTTTTTGCCGTTTCGGTGGCAATCAATTTTGCGATTCCCTCATCCCTGTGGGCGTGGGCAGTGTTTGCACTCTACTATATAATCAACGCAGGGTACAGTCTGTGCGGGCTAAAGCATGTAGCCCTTCTGGATATAGCTCTTTTGACCGCGGGATTTTTTATCAGGGTTATGTACGGAGCTGCGGTAACGGATATTACCATATCAAGCTGGCTGTATCTTACGGTTATTGCCATTTCGTTTTACTTCAGTCTCGGAAAGAGAAGAAATGAGGCTCTTACCCAAAGTCCCGACGGTGCAAGAAAGGTGCTGCGCTGCTATTCGCAGGGTTTTCTTGATAAAAGTATGTATATGTGCCTTGGCCTTGCGGTTGTTTTTTATTCCCTATGGTGTGTGGACCCGCAGACTGTCGAGCGCCACTGCCATTCCGGCGCGGTGTGGACGGTTCCGCTTGTGCTTATTATGGCTATGAAATACAGTATGGACGTTGAGGGCAGCAGCGACGGCGACCCGGTGGAAATAATTGTTCACGATAAAGCTCTGCTTGCGCTGGGAGCTCTTTACGCTGCCTGTATGTACTATATAGTTTACGGATTTTAAACGCCTCGGATAAAAATATCGGGAGATGAAAAAAATGAAGAAGTTTGGAAAATCTGCAATAGCACTGCTGCTTTCGGCACTTATTATGGCATCGGGATGCATTTTTTTTGCGGGCGCGGAGGTAATCGAGGATTACACCACCCTCGGTACGCTGTCGGCAAAGTATGAGTCCAACGGCAACCCCGGAGCTATATCTTCCGGCTATGACGCCGGCGGAGTGTCTTACGGCGCATATCAGTTTGCCTCAAAAGCGGGCGTACCTCTTTTGTTTGCCAAATGGTGCATAAGCAGCGGCAAAGGAAAAGCCACCGGCGACCGCCTTGTGGCCGCGTATACAAAGGACGGCAACAAATATGGGACAAACTTCAACAACGAGTGGAAGGCAATTGCAGCTGAAAATTCCACCGCATTTATGATTCTTCAGCATGGCTACATAAAATCTGCATACTATGACGTGATGATAAGCCGTGTAAAAAAATCTTATCCCACGTTTGATATTGAAAAATACAGCATCGCGCTAAAAAACGTATTCTGGTCAAGATCGGTTCAGCACGGAGCGTATTCAAATATAACCATCAACGCCTTTAACCCCGAGCAAGAGCCGACTCCGACAGCGACCTTTACCGCCACGGACGCGGACGCGGGTACGCTGTCCGACGTTACGACTATCATGAAATACAGCGTGGACGGCGGGAATACCTGGCTTGCCA
>JAFRVM010000155.1 GCA_017438505.1 Clostridia bacterium
ATAGAAAAGTGAACATATATTATTATTTACATTTTTTAGGAGGACTTTTATAATGGCTGACATTAAAAAGGTTGTGCTTGCTTATTCCGGAGGACTTGATACATCTATAATTATTCCCTGGCTCAAAGAGAACTACAATAACTGCGAAGTTATCGCCGTTTCCGGCAACGTAGGACAGGGCACCGAGCTTGAAGGTCTTGAGGAAAAGGCGCTCAAGACAGGCGCTTCCAAGCTGTATATCGAAGATTTAAACAAGGAATTTGTTGAGGACTTTATCTGGCCCACACTCAAAGCCGGCGCGGTTTACGAGGGCAAATATCTTTTGGGTACATCCTTTGCCCGTCCCATTATCGCTAAGAGAATTGTTGAAATAGCTCTGGCCGAAGGCGCCGACGCCATCTGCCACGGCTGCACAGGCAAGGGCAACGACCAGGTAAGATTTGAGCTTGCCATAAAGGCGTTCGCTCCCAATATGAAGATCATCGCTCCCTGGCGTGAGTGGAGCATCAAGAGCCGCGAAGAGGAAATCGATTACGCCGAGGCTCACAACATTCCTCTCAAGATCACCAGAGAGACAAACTATTCCAAGGATAAAAATATGTGGCATCTTTCCCATGAGGGTCTCGACCTCGAGGATCCCTGGAACGAGCCCATGTACGATAAGATTCTCGAGATGGGAGTATCCCCCGAAAAAGCTCCCGACAAGGCCTCGTACGTTACGATCTCCTTTGAAAAGGGCGTGCCCGTAGCTATCGACGGCCAAAAGATGAGCGCCGTTGACATTCTGCTCAAGGCAAACGAGCTGGGCGGCGCAAACGGTATCGGTATCGCCGATATGGTTGAAAACCGTCTTGTCGGCATGAAGTCCCGCGGAGTTTACGAGACCCCGGGCGGAACAATCCTTTATCACGCTCACGCAAAGCTTGAGGAAATTTGCCTTGACAGAGATACAATGCACTACAAAGAGACGGTAGCAAACAGATTTGCCGAGCTTGTATACTTCGGTCAGTGGTTCACACCTCTGCGCGAGGCTCTGAGCGCCTTTGTGGACAGCACTCAGCAGACTGTCACGGGCGATGTAAGACTCAAGCTCTACAAGGGCAACATCATCGACGCCGGCGTAAGAAGTCCCTATTCTCTCTATGACGAGGATATCGCCACATTCGACGAGGACGAGGTTTATAACCAGCAGGATTCCGCAGGATTTATAAATCTGTTCGGTCTGCCCATTAAAGTTCAGGCACAGAAAAAGCTCAAGGGCGGCCTCAAATAATTAAATCGGGAGAAAATATGTTTACTTTCAACGATAAAAAGGACAGAGAAATTCAGGTTTGCCGTTTTGAGGAAAAGGACGCGGCCGATCTGCTTGAATACTACAGGGCAAAAACCCATGTGGTAACAATGAACGAACGCTTTTGCGGGCCTCTTACCGAGCAGGCGGTCAAACAACACATCGCCGGCTCGCAGGAAAACTGCATCTTTCTTTGCATAAGAGCCGAGGGCAGGGTAATAGGCTTTGTAAGATTTGACCGGCTGACCGGGACATTCTGCAAAAGCGCCGAGATTTCCTTTGGACTTTTATATGACTACTGGAGAAACAAGATTCTCGAGGTAGTTATTTCCCACGCGGTTGATTATGTCTTCAAAAACTATGATATAGTGCGTATTTTCTATGAAAACTACTCGAGAGATCTCGGCTCGTGCTACATTCTTATGGACTGCGGCTTTCAACGCGACGGGGTGCTGCGAAGCTGCGCATATAACAGCGGCATAATGTCCGACGTTACCATTTTCTCTTTGCTTTTCAGCGACGTGCGTCCCATAATTACAGTTAAAAAATAAACCGACAAGGGGTGTTTTTATGCCTTTGTGGACAGGTAGATTTCAAAAGGAACTTTCCAAAACTACAAACGATTTTAACAGCTCGATTGGCTTTGACTCCCGCATGTACCGCGAGGATATCGAGGGCTCCATGGCTCATGCCAAAATGCTCGGTCAGTGCGGAATCATTACTCAGAGCGAGGCTGACGAGATTATAAGAGGTCTTTCCTTTATTCTTACAAAAATCGAAGAGGGCAAGCTGCCGATTGACATGGAGGCCGAGGATATCCACACCTTTATCGAGGGCGAGCTTACAAAGCTTCTGGGCGATACCGGCAAAAAGCTGCATACTGCCCGCAGCCGCAACGATCAGGTGGCGCTGGACGTAAGACTTTATCTTATAAAGCGCACGGCCGAGCTTGTCGAGAGGCTGAAAGACCTTGTGCGGGTGCTGTGCGGCATAGCAAAGGAGCATACCAAAACTGTAATGCCCGGCTACACCCATCTGCAGAGAGCGCAGCCCATAACCTTTGCCCATCATCTTATGGCGTACGCCCAGATGTTTATCCGCGATATGGCCCGCCTTGAGGACGCAAAGCGCCGCACCGAGGTAAACCCTCTCGGCTCCTGCGCTCTTGCCGGAACGACCTTCCCGATTGACAGAGACATCACCACCCGCGAGCTTGACCTTGCCTATTGGTCGCGCAACTCGCTCGACGGCGTTTCCGACAGGGATTTCTGCATCGAGCTTGCTTCGGCTCTCTCGATAATCATGGTGCACCTTTCCCGCTTTTCCGAGGAGATAATCCTCTGGTGCTCGTGGGAATTTAAATTTGTCGAGCTGGACGACGCCTTCTCCACAGGCTCATCCATAATGCCCCAAAAGAAAAACCCCGATATAGCAGAGCTTGTGCGCGGAAAATCCGGCAGGGTTTTCGGCGATCTGCAAACCCTTCTCACCGTTATGAAGGGACTTCCCCTTGCATACAACAAGGATATGCAGGAGGACAAAGAGGCGATTTTTGACGCCTTTGACACGGTTAAAATGTGCCTGACGGCATTTACCCCCATGATAGAGACAATGACCGTTCTGCCGCAGAATATGCGCGCGGCGGCGGCAAAAGGATTTATTAACGCTACCGACTGCGCCGATTATCTGGTCGGCAAGGGACTTCCCTTCAGAGACGCTTACAAAGCCACCGGAATGATAGTCGCGCGGTGCATAGGACTCGGAAAAACTCTTGAAACTTTGGAGCTTTCCGAATACAAGGCAATATGTTCGCTGTTTGAAAACGACGTTTACGCCGCTATCGAGCTTGAAAAGTGCGCTTTCGCACGCAACTCGCAGGGCGGTCCCGCTCCCGAAAATGTGAGCGAGGAGATTCGCAGAATAATTTCAATGATAGGAGACGGAGAAAATGGTTAAAACAAAGGTTGGCATTGTTGGCGTTACAGGTTATGCCGGTGCGGAGCTTCTTCGCATCCTTATTACTCACCCCTATGTAAAAATCGGAGCAATAAGCTCTGTTTCTTTCGAGGACAGCCTAATTTCCGACGTTTATCCCGCCTTTTACGGCTTTTGCGACAAGGTCTGCAAAAACCAGGACAAGGTAATCGAAAAAAGCGACGTTATTTTTGCGGCTCTGCCGGCGGGTCTCAGTCAGGAGCTTGCCTACAAGTGCAATCAGGAGGATAAAATATTTATCGACCTCGGCGCCGACTTCCGCCTGAGCAACGAAGAGGATTACAAAGAGTGGTACGGCGGAGAATACGAGAACAAAAATCTACACCGCCAGAGCGCATACGGACTTCCCGAGCTCTTCCGCAGCGAGATAAGAGGCAAAAAGATTATCGGCAACCCCGGATGTTATCCCACCTCCATCGCTCTTGCCCTTGCTCCCGCCATGAAGGCAAGATACATAAAGAGCAGCGGAATTATAATCGACTCAAAATCGGGCACGACCGGAGCGGGCAGAGGTACCACCCAGACCACCCACTTCCCCGAGTGCAACGAGAATTTTGCGGCATATAAGATTGCCGCTCACCGCCACACTCCCGAGATTGAGCAGACACTCTCCATAGCTTACGGCTCGTCCGTAAAGGTTACATTCGTACCCCATCTGCTCCCGGTCAACAGAGGTATTCTTTCCACCTGCTACGCCCCTCTTGCGGCAGGCATCGGCGAGCATGAGGTAAGAAGCCTTTACGAGAGGGTTTACGGCAACGAATATTTTGTACGTCTGCTCCCCGAAGGCAGCGTAGCCAATATCAAAAACGTAAAGTATTCCAACTTCTGCGATATATCCATCCATACCGACGAGCGCACGGGCACACTTATCATCTGCTCGGCTATCGACAATATGGTTAAGGGCGCGGCAGGTCAGGCTGTTCAGAACATGAACATACTGCTCGGTCTGCCCGAGACAACGGGACTTGAATTTGTTCCCCCTTCATTCTAATCAGTAAGGAAGAAAATATATGCAAACTGAATTTAGCTTTATACCCGGCGGCGTGACCGCGCCTGTCGGGTTTACCGCGTCGGGCATTCACTGCGGAATAAGAAAAAACCAGAGCAAGCGCGACCTTGCCCTGATTTTTGCCGACCGTATGTGCAGCGCCGCCGCAATCTATACCACCAATCTCGTCAAGGGAGCTCCCATTGCCGTAACGCGCAGAAATATCGAAAACGGCAGGGCGAGAGCTGTTATCTGCAACTCCGGCAACGCCAACACCTGCAACGCAGACGGCCAGCAGAAGGCCTGGAGAATGTGCGAAATAGCCGCTGAAAAGCTGGGTATAAACCCCGAAGATGTTATTGTGGCTTCTACAGGCGTTATCGGTCAGGTGCTCCCCATTGAGCCTATTGAGCAAAATGCAGGAACGCTTGCGGGGTCGCTGAGCGCAGACGGCAGCAGATTTGCCGCCGAGGCGATTATGACCACCGATACCCGCGTAAAGGAAAACGCCGCAGAGGCGCAGATTGGCGGTAAAAAATTCAGAATAGGCGCAATAGCCAAGGGTTCGGGCATGATTCACCCCAACATGGCGACAATGCTCTGCTTTGTCACTACCGACGCGGCGATTTCCGCGGATATGCTCAAAAAAGCTCTCGCGCGCGCAGCGGCAGTAAGCTTTAATATGATAAGCGTTGACGGCGATACCTCCACCAACGATATGGTTTCCGTACTTGCAAGCGGCGCGGCGGGAAACGATGAGATATGCGCCGAGGGCGAGGATTTTGAGATTTTCTGTCAGGCTCTGACCGCCGTATGCAAAAGGACAGCCATGCAGATGGCACGCGACGGCGAGGGCGCCACAAAGCTGGTTATCGGCAGTGTTGCCGGCGCAAAGGATGAGGAAAACGCAAAGATAATCGCCAAAAGCGTTATCTGTTCCACCCTTTTAAAGGCCGCCATGTTCGGCTCGGACGCAAACTGGGGCAGAGTACTCTGCGCTATCGGTTACAGCGGTGCCGACTGCGACATCAATGCCGTTGACGTGGCATTTTGCTCAAAGGCCGGCCGGGTAGAGGTATGCAAAAACGGCGCGGGCATCCAGTTCAGCGAAAAAACAGCCAAAGAGGTTCTTTCGGAGGAGGAAATAACAATAGAGATTACCCTGCACGAGGGTGAGGGACGGGCCGAGGCATACGGCTGCGATCTTACATACGATTATGTAAAGATAAACGGGGACTACCGAACTTAGAAAGACCGAAAGGATTAAAAGAATAATGGAAATTTCCAACGCATCGAGAGCCGAGGTGCTCACCCAGGCTCTGCCGTATATAAAAAAGTATTACGGCACTACAATAGTTGTAAAATACGGCGGCAACGCCATGACAAACAGCGAGCTTCAGAAGGCTGTTATGAGCGATATTGTGCTTATGAGTCTTGTGGGAATCAATGTTGTTCTGGTACACGGCGGCGGCCCCGAGATAAGCGATATGCTTAAAAAGACCGGCAAGGAGAGCCGTTTTGTAAACGGTATGAGATATACCGACGGAGAGACTATCGATATAGTCCAGATGGTGCTTGCGGGCAAGGTTAATAAGGATCTTGTAAAAATGCTGTGCGCGGGCGGCGGAAAGGCGATAGGTCTTTCAGGCCTTGACGGCGGAATGCTGTTTGCCGAAAAAATGATAATGGGCGAGGACGTCGGCTTTGTAGGAGAGATTACCGAGGTCAACACCGGCGTTATTACCGATGTTTTAGACAGAGGATATATCCCCGTCATCTCAACGGTAGCCGGCGGCAAGGACGGAGCGGTTTACAACATCAACGCCGATATCGCCGCAGCAAGAATAGCGGCGGCAATGGGCGCTAAAAAGCTTATACTTATGACCGATATCGTCGGTCTTTTAAAGGATAAGGACGATGCGTCCACACTTATTCCGGTGGTCAACGTAAGCGATGTCAACAGCCTTAAGACCCAGGGCATAATATCGGGCGGAATGATACCAAAAATCGACTGCTGCGTTGAGGCTGTGCGCCGCGGCGTGGGCAGAGCGCATATAATCGACGGCAGAATTCCCCATTCCATACTTATCGAGCTTTTCAGCGATGAAGGTATAGGAACGATGTTCTATTAATTTTGAGAGCAAGGTTATTTAGATGGATTTTAAAGAATACGATAAAAACATAATGCCCACATACGCACGTTTTCCGGTCTGCCTGACAGAGGGAAAGGGCGCAACGGCAAAGGACGAGCAGGGCAGAGAATATATTGATTTCGGCTCGGGCATAGGAGTAAACTCGCTCGGCTACAGCAACGAAAAATGGGCGATGGCGGTAGCGCGTCAGGCGGCAAGGCTTCAACACACCTCCAACCTTTACTACACCGAGCCACAGACGGCTCTTTCACAAAAGCTCTGCGAGCTTACAGGGTACAGTGCGGTGTTTTTCGCAAACTCCGGCGCGGAGGCAAACGAGTGCGCCATAAAGGTGGCGCGCAAATATTCCTTTGACAACTACGGCGAGGGCAGAAACAAGATTTTAACCCTTGTCAACTCCTTCCACGGCAGAACGGTGACCACCCTTTCGGCTACGGGGCAGGATGTTTTTCATAACTACTTTTTCCCCTTTACCTGCGGCTTTGATTTTGTGGAAGCCGGAAATATTGACCAATTAAAGGAAAAACTTGACGGTACGGTGTGCGCCGTAATGTTTGAGTTTATCCAGGGTGAGGGCGGGGTACTTCCCCTTGACCCGGATTTTGTCGAAGAACTATTTACTTTATGTAAAGAAAATGATATAATTACAATAGCCGATGAGGTGCAGACCG
>JAFRVM010000015.1 GCA_017438505.1 Clostridia bacterium
CAGACCGGGCGAATTGGGAGTAAAGTGACATTCCCAGTTTTCGGTATAATCATTCTCCTGTCCGCACCAGAACATGGAAAAAGTCTGAGTCGAACCGGAAAAATCCTCTTTTACTATTAGTGTCGCGCTGTGGCATTTTAAGTCGCGGGGAAGCGATATGCGCAGGTGAACCGTGGTATTCTGACAAACAGCCCCAACGGGATTTTTATATTTTCTCTGTTTTGAATCAAAATAAGTAATCATCTTTTATGACTCCTTGAACGGATAGTGTTGAATTTGTTTTTGTATTTCAGCCGTAAAAACGCATACAGGCAATAATTTTACCTGCTATTATTACTTTGTTTTCCTTTTTGCTGTTTTTTATTTCGTTTGTGACTTTATCGACATATGGAACACCGTCTGAACATAAAACTGCCGATTCGCCAACGGGAACGTCAGCACAGAAATATCCTATAATAATATCTCCGTCCAAAATTCCCTCGCCTTCAAGGCGGTCATCCGATACCCTTACCGCAAAAAGCTCGCGCTGCCCCTGGGAATAATCAAGCGGATAGGGAATAGAGGCAACCGAGCGGGATACACGCAGATTTCCCTTATCGTCGCGGGAGAGCTCGACAGCAAGAGGAATGGTTATTGTGGATGCTGTCTCGGTAAGGCGTATAGAACGGTTTATGCCCGATTCTCGCTTGATATAACCCTTTTGCTCCAGTACACACAGATTTGTGTGAACGGAGGAGGTCGATTTAATACCTGTCGCTGCGCAAATCTCTCTAACAGTCGGTGGAATGCCGTTTGAACTGCCGCAGCGCAGGTATTCGAGTATTTTCTTTTGGGAGACGGTTAATTCTTCCATAGCTTTTAATCCTTTTTGTATTGTTTTTATTTATTATATCATATTTAACATATAAAAGCAAACAAATGTTTGCTTTTATTGCAAAATTAATCAGCCGAAGTTTTTTACTCCGGCTGATAAACTATCCTGCCATTTTTTCACGCATTAACAGGATGATTTTCTTTTCTCTGCGTGATACCTGAACCTGAGTCATACCCATAATCTGTGCAGTCTGAGCCTGGGTCTTTTCTTTAAAATACCGCCAGAAAATCAGTTTGCGGTCACTATCCTCAAGCTCGGTTATAACCTGCCGCAATGCTATTATATCTACCGATGTCTGCTCAAAGCCTTCGGCTTTTATTTCAAGCTGACCTCCGCTTTCCTCGCCATCGGTAAGAGAAACCGCCGGCATGGACGCGTTAACCGCAAGGGCGGCCTGTTCGGGCTCTACATCAAGAATTTGCGCAAGCTCGCACACGGTAGGTTCTCTTCCGTGTGCGTCTGTAAAGATTTGCCGCTCCTTTGCCGCACTCAAAGAGAGTTCCTTTAGTGCTCTTCCGACCTTCACGCTCCCGCCGCAGCGAAAAAGCTGGCGTATCTCGCCAAGAATAACCGGCACGGCGTAGGTGGAAAACTTTATTCCGCGCTCAGAGTCAAAGCGCTCGCTTGCTTTAATAAGACCTATACATCCCGCCTGAAACAGATCGTCGTACTCAATGCCTCTGCCCAAATATTTCTTTACGCACAAATGCACAAGACCGATATTCTGTTCTATAAAATCGTCACGCACTTAAATTCCTCTTTATGCGGCGGGAGAGCGTTTTCTCCATAACAACAGTCGTCCCTTTGCCTTTTTGAGAGTTTACCCGCAGCTTGTCCATAAAGCTCTCCATAACGGCAAAGCCGAGTCCCGCGCGCTCCTCTCCGCCTGTTGTAAAAAGCGGCTCCTTTGCCTGTTCGATATTTTCAATACCGCATCCGCAGTCTCTAATTTTAATCTGCACGGTGTTTGTGTCGAAAATCTTGACCGTTATGTAGATATAGCCTATGGTCTGTCGGTAGGCGTGGACAATGCAGTTTGTCACCGCTTCGGATACCGCGGTTTTTATGTCGGCAAGCTCCTCGATTGTCGGGTCTAGCTGGGCGATAAAAGCGGCGGTTGACGCCCGCGCAAAACTCTCGTTTGCCGAGCAGCTAAGCACGGTAAGCTTCATTTCGTTAACTGATTTTTTCATATTCATCCTCCCAGATATCCAGCTTTGAAATTCCCGCAAGCTTAATCATTCTTTCAATAACCGGCGGGCTGTTTATCACCCGAAGCTTTCCGCCCTGAGCCTTCATAAGCTTGTACCGCCCCATAATAAGACCGATACCCGAGCTGTCCATAAAGGTAATTTCGGAAAAATCAAGATACAGAACCTCCGGCAAAAGGTTAATAACGGCTGTGTCGATTTTGTTGCGAAGAGCGGCGGCGCTGTGGTGGTCGATTTCTCCGGAGACGTACGCGGTTATTATTTTTTTGTCTATTTTTATTGTAAGCGGCATATTTACCCTCCTCAAAATAAAAAATAACCTCTTTCCACAAGGATAGAGGTTATTTGGTAAAATGACTGTCGAAAAAACAGGTGACTATAAAATTTTATCAAAACTTTTCAGAATATCACCCGCAAGATAGAGCGAGCCGCAGCATATAACCGCGCCGACGTCGGGGCAGAGATCCACCGACTTTTTGCATGCGTCAAATGTACCGGAGGGGATAATTACATCATTACAGTACTTTTTGGCTGTTTCGGCAAACTCTGCCGCAGGCATTGCCCTCGGGTTATCTGGCGTAACGCACAGTACCTTATCCGCAAGAGGGAGCACAAAAGAGGCCGCCTCGTCGACCGATTTATCTGCAAGCATACCCATTACAAATATGAGTTTTTTATTCGATAAATGTTTTTTTAACAGCTCAGACAAAGCGCAAAGTCCGTTGGGATTGTGACTTCCGTCAACCATTATCAGCGGTTTTTTGGAAATAATCTGCGTTCTTGCCGGCATTTTAGCGTTTTTCAGTCCGTCTGCTATAATTTCATCTGTAAAGTTTAAAACCTTTGCAACTTGGATTGCTGTTAAAGCGTTATAAATCTGATGATAACCGGGGAAGGGCACAAAAAATTCACTGCCTCCGTAGGAAAAACGGCTTCCGTCAATACTCTCGTCCAGCATTTTGACCGCGTTTGAATTAGGTTTGTAAAGTTTACTTTCTTTACACGAAGTTTGCTCCATTATGACCGATAAAGCGTCGATATCCTGCTCGGGATAGGTGACAACCGGGCAGTTTTTCTTTATTATGCCGCATTTTTCAATTGCAATCTGAGAAATAGTATCACCTAAAATTTTTGTGTGGTCAAGGGCGATTTTTGCGATGACCGAGCAGGCGGGAGAGGTGATAATATTTGTGGACTCAAACCTTCCGCCGAGTCCGACCTCCAAAACGACTATATCGCATTTCTTTTTTGCAAACCACAAAAATGCCGCCGCGGTCAAAACCTCAAATTCGGTAATCTCTTCAATGGTATCGGCAAGAGGAGCAATTTTTGTCATAATACGGGAAAAATCCCGTTTTGGGATATATTGGCCGTTAAGGGTTATTCTCTCCCTGAAATCTACAACATAAGGGGAGACAAAAAGACCTGTGCGCAGACCGGCAGCCTGACAGACCGAAGCAATCATTGAGCAGATAGAGCCCTTGCCGTTTGTACCCGCGACGTGGACAAATTTGAGCTGATTTTGGGGATTACCGAGAAGAGCGCATAGTTTTTCTATGCGCTCCAGACCGGGTTTTATACCAAATTTCAGCCTTGAATGTACATATTCAACCGATTCAGTATAATTCATATTTTATTTATTCTCCAGTGCCGCGAGGGATTCATTAATAAGAGCAAGCTGTTCGGTATATTTTGCAATTTTCGCTCGCTCATTTTCTACAACAGCCGCGGGAGCCTTGGCAACAAACGATTCATTAGCCAGCTTTTTGCTTATTATCTCGATTTCCTTTTCGGTCTTGGTCTTTTCGCGTGTAAGACGCTCTATTTCCTTAGCCTTGTCAACAAGCTCATCCATGGGAATGTAAATCTTCGCGCCGTCGGAAACTATTGTTACCGCTCCGGGCAGGTCGAAGGATTCTCCGATTTCAACGCCGCTTGCCGAAGCAAGTCTGTCCATAAATGAAACGCTCTTTTGGAAGGTGGAAGCGTATCCGGTGGCGATGTAAACATGAGCCTTCTTTGAAGGGGGAACGTTCATCTCACTGCGGCAGTTGCGAATTGCTCTTATCGCCGCCATAATGCGCTCCATCTCGGCGGATTCTTCCTCAAAGATATAGTCCTTGTTGACCTTGGGCCACTCGGAAATCATAATAG
>JAFRVM010000156.1 GCA_017438505.1 Clostridia bacterium
AAATAATTATCCAGCCTATGACAATATAAAAAATCATTGAAAGCACCCTGTACTTATGGTGGTCGATTGCTGTAAAAACGACGGCATAGGCGCTTATACCCCACACAAGACCGAAAACCGTCCAGCCGACTGCCGGGTAGTGCTCCCTTATCGGACCGAGAACAATCGGGGTATATGTTCCCGCAATCAGAAAATATATGGTGCAGTGGTCAATGACCTGCATGACCTTTTTGCCGGTATTTCGGGCAAGTCCGTGGTATGTGCTCGAAACGGTATATAACGCGATAAGCGAGATTCCGTAAACAATGCTGCCAACAATCCTGTACGGGTCTCCTCCCCGCACTGCGAGGATAACGCAAAGTATCAGGGCAACCAGTCCGAATGCCGCGCCGACTATGTGGGTCACCATATTTGCGATTTCTTCGCCCTTTGTGTAATCGGGCAGCTCTCGGTCGGCGAGCTTTGTTCTTAACATCTTATATATTCACCCTCTTGTTATTGCTGATTGTTATTATTTGCGTCCTTAGAGGTTTTTATCAAAATATCTCCCCCGTCCTCAAGGGTACGGCTGTCAAGAAGCAGCAGTTTTTCTGCCAAAAGGCGCGAAAACCCGCTTATAATTGCCGAGGAAATTATAATATCCTCCGTGCTGTCGGTGGAGAGCTCGGAGTCCGGTTCGTGGTCGAGTATTCCCGCGGCAGCCGATCTGACCTGCTTTACAAAATACCCGCAGGCTATCTGATGACGGTTTACATAAGCGGTATAGGTGCGCTCAAGCTCCTCTGTTTCAAGCCCGACGGGTATCACGGTCTGAAGGGTGGCAATGCTCAGACAGTGCTTGAGTGTGCATATAATAATTAGATAGGCAATATGCCTGCGGTAATACTTCTTTTTTATGGGCTCGGGCATTACCTTTTTGCGCACATAGTTGTTGATTGTGGTGGCGGTAATAAACTGCTCCTCTTTAAGCTCGGGAGGCAGATAGTCAAGGTACTCTTTTAAAAGAGCGATAACCTGCTCCATATACAGACCTATATCGGGAATCTCGTTCCACGCGGGAAGTCTGTAATTATTAAGATACCCTTCCCACCGCCGCAGTTTGCCGGCTATTAAATCTTTATCAAATGTCATAAATATACCCCGTCCGTCATAAATTTTCTTTATTATATCATCATCTAATCTACAAGTCAAGATAATCTTGCAAAACATATTGACATAATATAATAAACATGTTATACTTGTACAGCAGATTAGATGCAAAGGAGAAACGTTATGGCAGAATATATTATCATTACCGATTCAGGATGCGACATAAGCCCTGAGATCCTTGAAAAATGGGGCGTTAAATGTATAGATCTCAATTTTAAATTTACTGACGAAGCACGCGAATACACCCCCGGCGAGGTTCCGCTGAAAGAATTTTACGCAAAGATGCGCGACGGCAAGGTAGCAAAGACCTCCGCAGCAAACAGCGATGTGTTTTTAAAATACTTTGACGCTATGCTTGCAAAAGGAAACGATATTCTTTACGTTGGGTTTTCCTCGGGTCTTAGCAGCACGGTCGGCAACGCAGGTATCGCCGCAGACGAGCTTTGCGCAAAATACCCGGAGAGAAAAATAGAGGTAATAGATACCCTTTGCGCTTCGGCCGGCGAGGGACTCATTCTTTATTACGCAGTCAGGGAAAAGAAAAACGGCGCGTCACTTGAAAATGCCGCAAAATTTGTGCGCGACCGTATACACAGCCTCTGCCACTGGTTTACGGTTGACGACCTTGTTTACCTCAAAAGAGGCGGACGCATAGACCCCAAAACCGCATTTGTGGCAACAGTACTTAATATCAAGCCCGTTCTGCACATGGACGACGAGGGACATCTTATAAATATGGGCAAGGTGCACGGAAGAAAAACCTCCATTCGCGCCCTGCTGAAAAAATACAGCGAGCTTGCTCTTGACCCCGACGAGGGTATATACTTTATCTCGCACGGCGACTGCATTGACGACGCAAAGCTGCTCGATTCCATGATTTTTGAAAAATACGGACACCACGCCGGGATAATTTCCGATATCGGACCCGTTATCGGCGCGCACTCGGGCCCCGGAACTCTTGCCCTCTTCTTCCTCGGCAGAGAGAGATAATACTCTTCTGGAGAAATAAAGTATGAAACGAAACTGGTTCCGGCTTGACAACGCCGCCCTTATTTTCCCAGCGATAATAGGTCGAAAGTGGAGCAACGCCTTTCGGCTTTCGGTCACCCTTGCCGAGACTGTCGATCCCGAGATTTTAGCTCAGGCCGCAAAGGACATGCGCCCCCGCTTTCCCACCTGCTTTGTACGGCTTAAAACAGGTTTTTTCTGGTATTATCTCGAGGAGATTTCATCGGCGGGCTGCGTGCACGAGGAATATGCCTACCCGCTGACATACATGAGCCGCACAGAACTCAAAAAAAGCTGTATAAGGATCTTATATTTTAAAAACCGCATAGCAGTCGAGATTTTTCATTCGGTAACCGACGGCACCGGCGGCCTTATTTTTCTTCAGAATCTTACCGCTAGGTATCTTGAATTAAAGTACGGGGTAACTGCTGAAAAGAGCGGATACCTTGTCGATTTATCCATGCCTCCGAAAAAAGAGGATCTGCGGGACTGTTTTCCGCTTCACAGCTCAAAGTATTCTCTGACGCGGCACGAGAGCAACGCCTACCGTCTTTCGGGAACGCCCGAAACAGACGGCTACCGCCACCTTATTACCGGCGTTTGTCCTACAAAGGCGCTTCTTGAAAAGGCGCACGAACACGGCGCCACCCTCAACACCTTTCTTTCTGCGGTCATGGCGGAAGCTATCTGCGAAATCCAGCGCGACACCCTTGACGAGCGCGGCTGGAAACCGGTAAAGATCACCGTGCCTGTAAACCTGCGCAAAATGTATAAGGAGTACACCATGCGCAATTTTGCGCTGACCCTGAACGTAGGCTTTGACCCCCGCTACGGCAGCTATACGCTCGATGAGCTCTGCTCTCTGCTTACCCATCAGATTGCCGCCGAAGCCACCCCGCAGAAGATGTCGGGAGATATAGCCGCAAATGTAAAACCTCAGAAAAATCCGATTATCCGCGTTATGCCCCTGCCTGTAAAAAGCGCCGTCATGCGCGCGGTATATTCCGCCCGCGGCGAAAAAAGGGGCTGCATCAATATATCAAACCTCGGACAGTCGGATATGCCCGCTCAATACGCAGAATACATTGAACGATTTGAGTTTATTATCGGTGTTCAGCAGACATACCCAAACAACTGCTCGGTAATCAGCTTTGGTGAGAACACATATATCAACATGATAAGAAGCATAAAAGAGAGCGAACTGGAACGCAGATTTTTCTCCCGCCTTGTGGAGCTGGGCGTTCCGGTGGAAATAGAATACGATGAGAAAGGACGGCGATAAATGTGTACTGCGTCAAATGCGGAGTCAAATTGCAGGACGGCGCGCGGTCGTGTCCGCTGTGCGATACTCCTGTTTTATATTCCGAAAACCTGACCGAAAAAAATACTCCCAGCAGATATTCCGACAGATACCCCGACGAAGACAGGCACGCTCTGCTTGTGAGTCTGGGTTTGATAACGGCGCTCATGATTGCCGCCGCAATGATTTGTCTGACTATATGCATAAAGACCTTTGGAAGTGTTTCGTGGTCCGGATATGTTATGGCGGGAATTGCCCTTGCGTGGGTGATACTCATTCTGCCCTTCTGGTTTAAAAAAAGCAGCCCCCTTATCTTTGTCCCCATTGATATCGGTGCAGTCTGTCTGTTTTTGCTGTTTGTCTGCCTTTACAACAAACAGCACTGGTTTATAAGCTTCGGGCTTCCGGTTACACTGCTTATAGGAGCGTTCGGACTTGTCGCCTATATTCTTTTCCACTATATCAAAAAGGGAAAGCTTTATATATTCGGAGGACTTGTTATAGCCGCCGGGGCGGTATGTTTGCTGATTGAGTTTTTCCAGCACATCACCTTCGGCTCGGAGATGTTTTTGTGGTCGCTCTACTGCGTCGGCGTATGCACGGCAATCGGGCTTTTCTTTATTATTGCGGCCATAATTCCACCTCTTGCGTCATACCTTGAAAGAAGATTTTTCATCTGAATTCCTTCAATATAAAAAACACGGCGGAAAATGAATTTCCACCGTGTTTTTTATTGTTTTAGAATAAATTATTCAATGCCGAGCTGAGCCTTGAGAGCGATGAGTTCATCTTCAACGGAGTCGTTGTCCCCGCCCTTGTATTTCTCTTCAAGAGCCTGAGCGGCGTCGATAGCCGGGCTGTTAAGCTCTGCCATAGCGTTTGCCTGATCGAGCATCTGGTCAGCCTTTGCTTCCATGCGCTCAAACGCGCTCATAGCACCCTGAGCCTTTTCGGCGCTTGAGCCGAGACTGTTGACCTTTTCCTGAGTCTTGGCAACGGCAACCTTAGCCTTTATAGCCTGACGGCGTGCATTGAGGTTGTTGATATCACTGACAAGCTTATCGTGAAGCTGACGCATTTTGATTGCGTTTTCGTGAGCAGCGGCGTACGCTGTCTGAAGTCCTGCGCCAACTGCTTCTATCTCCTGCTTTTTAACAAGGAAAACTCTTGCGTCGTCCTCGTTGCCGGCTACAAGAGCCTTTTTGGCAAGAGCGGCGTACTTTTCAGCATCCTTGCGGTTGTCGTCAACAAGTCTCTTTGTGCGGCTTTCCTCCGCCATAACGCTTGCTGTCTCTTTTTTTACCTCGGCAAGGTCGTTTGTCATGTCGCGCAGATACTCGTCGATCATCTTTGCGGGATCTTCGCACTTATCTAAAAGAGCGTTGATGTTTGCGGAAAGAATGTCGGTAAATCTTGCTAAAATTCCCATTGTGGTATACCTCCGTGTTTTTAATCTTTATATTTTTCTTCTAATTCCGATGTGTCGGTCTTAGTTTCTCCGAATTTTTCTTCCGACACCGGTGTGTCGGTCTTGATTCCGTCGTATTTATGCTCCAATTCCGATGTGTCGGTCTTGGTTTCTCCGAATGTTTCAAGCGGAGTGTTTAGAATCTGAGCCGTCTGCTCGGCTTCCTTTATCTTTTGCTCTTTCCGTTTTATCCACCAGTAATACAGTAAGAACAGTATAACGATTATGCCGAGGGTTATCCAAACATATATCCACGGTGAAACGGTAATGCTCATTATTCTGTCCGCCGCGTCGGAAAAGCTCTTGCTCAGGTATTGCGACTCATTTAATCTTTCGTCGAAATAGTACTTGTCAAGATAGTCGAGAATAATATCGGCCGCCTCATCGTCTATTACCGTTTGAGCCGCAGTACCGCAGGCGTACCAGGTTATATAGCTGTTACTGCGATTCTTTGTTATATAGCTGTTGTAAATATCCAGCGGCTGGAAGAACACCAGTAAAAAGTGGCATTCGTCATCAAAAAGCTGATCATAAAGCTGATTGGTAAAATCTTCTATCTCGCTGTTTGAGGGCGCTGTGTTGCCGTTAATGTCACGGGTAATGTAAACATACGGCCGGACGCCCGTTTTCTTATAGAATTTTTTAAGCCCTGACAGAAGTTCGGTTTTGCTGTCTATCCAGCCGATCTTGTCGGTGTAGTATTCTTCGGAAACGCGCATAATTCTGTCCGCCGCATCGCCGAAGCTCATGCTCAGAAACTGCGAATCGTTTAGATTGCTGTTATAATAGTACTCGTCAAAATAGTAGAGAATAATATCGGCCGCCTGGTCGTCAATCAACGTTTGAGCCGAGGTTCCGCATGCGTACCAGGTAACGTATTCGTCATCTTCGAGAGACTGGAAAAACACCAGTAAAAAGTGGTATTCGTCCTCAAAAAGCTGATCATAAAGCTGATAGGTAAACGCTTCAATCTCTCTGTCTGTGGGCGCTGTGTTGCCGTTAATATCATTTGTAATGTATACATACGGCTGGACGCCTGTTTTCTTATAGAATTTTTCAAGACCCGGCAGAAGTTCGGCCTTGTTGTCTATCCAGCCGGCATTATCGGTGTAGTATTCGGTTTCTATAACCTTGCCACGGAGCGGCTGACGGGTGGTGGTAGATCCCGATGCTTTAAGCGGCGTACGTTTGACGGTAGATACAGTGACCTTTTCGTTGTTTAAAGTACCGTTTGCAAAACTTATTGAACAGGCCGCAAAAAGAACAATAAAAAGTACCAGAATTATAACTATTGCGCTCATGGAAAGTCCGCATCCGCCGTTTCCGTAACCGCCGGGCTGCGGAGCGCCTCCCCCGCCGCCGTTGTTATTATTCGGGTTTTTGTTTGCAGGTTTATATATTGTGGTTGAAGGACGGGGATAACCTAAAATGA
>JAFRVM010000157.1 GCA_017438505.1 Clostridia bacterium
ACCCTCCGCTGTGAACATCTTTTTAAAGGAGTGAGCCGCAGCGCCGCCCAGAAAACCGGCGGCGGCAACCTCGCGTTCGAGCTGGCGCAGGATCTTGGAAACGTCGATGCCCTTGCCGGCGGGCAGAATATCGACAATTTCCATACGGTTGGTGTCTCCGATGATAATTTTATCGGTGCGTGCTATTTTATCGATGGAAGGATTGAGGGTGACGGTTAAAAACATAAACATTCCTCCGTTTTTTTTCTTCTATTATACACGCTTTTTCCCTCTTTAACAACTCAAAAACAGGAAAAATATTATTGCAATAAGCGGACATTTATAATAAAATTATAATCACAGTGATTATGGAGGTAGGTTTTTTGAAATATTCAGTGGAGCTTTGCAAAATAACAGAGCGAAAACAGCTTAATAATACAACCTTTGATTATACGGTCAGCGCGCCGAAAATCTCACAAATTGCGGCCTGCGGTCAGTTTGCAAATATTCTTGCCGAGGGCAAATTTCTGCGTCGTCCCATATCTATCTGCGAAATTGACAAACAGGCAGGCGCTCTGCGCTTTGTCTTTGAGGTTCGGGGAGAGGGAACAAAGCTAATTTCCCAAAAGCTGATTGGGGAATATCTTGATATTTTTGCCCCTTTGGGCAACGGTTTTACACCTTTAAAAAACGCCGAAAAAGCGGTGGTCGTAGGCGGTGGCATAGGCGTTCCGCCCCTTTTGCAGACAGCAAAAGAGTACGGAGGAAAAGCCGTCGCGATTCTCGGATTTGCAAACTCTGAACGTATCATTTTAAAAGAGGATTTTGAAGCTGTATGCGAAAAAACGGTTGTCGCCACCGATGACGGCTCGTACGGTCATCACGGCTTTGTCACCGATCCGCTTTCCCAGCTGCTTGCAGACGAAAAGGTAGATATTATTCACGCCTGCGGGCCTATGCCCATGCTGCGGAATGTGTCGAAAATCGCGGCGCAGTACGGCGTGCCCTGTCAGGTCTCGCTCGAGGAGAGAATGGGATGCGGAATGGGCGCATGCCTTGTGTGCGCCTGCAAAATAAAGACCGCCGACGGTACAACATATAAGCATGTATGCAAGGACGGCCCGGTATTTGACAGCAGGGAGGTAGAGTTTTAATGAGCGCGACTAATATTAATTTCTGCGGAATCGGATTTAACAATCCCGTCTTTACCGCCTCGGGCACTTTTGGCTTCGGCAGAGAGTTTGCCGAGCTCTACCCGCTTTCAAAACTGGGCGGAATATCCTGCAAGGGCATAACCCTTTTGCCCCGCGAGGGCAATCCCCCTCCAAGAATTGCCGAAACACCCTCAGGACTGCTGAACGCCGTGGGTCTGCAAAATCCTGGCGCAGATCATTTTATAGAGTGCGATCTGCCCTGGCTCAAGCAGCAGAACACGGGCATAATCGCGAATATCGCGGGCAATACCATTGCCGATTACGCGGCGCTTGCCGAAAAATTCTCCGATACCGATGTTGATATTATCGAGCTGAATATCTCCTGCCCCAACGTAAAACAGGGGGGCGTCGCCTTTGGAACCTCGTGCGACAGCGTGGAAAAAATCACCCGAGAGGTTAAGGCGC
>JAFRVM010000158.1 GCA_017438505.1 Clostridia bacterium
ATCAAGCGCACCGGTCGGCTCGTCGGCAAGCAGAATTTCAGGGTCGTTAACAAGAGCTCTTGCTATTGCCACCCTCTGCATCTGTCCGCCTGAAAGCTGATTGGGACGTTTTTTCATCTGATCGGAAAGTCCTACCTTGGCAAGTGCTTCGGCCGCCCTTCTTCTGCGTTCTCTTTTTGAGACGCCGGAAAGTGTAAGCGCGAGTTCTACATTTGAAAGCACCGACTGGTGCGGAATAAGGTTATAGTTCTGAAAAACGAAACCGATGGAATTATTGCGGTAAGAATCCCAATCGCTCTCGGTAAATTTCTTTGTGGATTTGCCGGAAACAGAAAGGTCTCCGCTGTCATAGCGGTCAAGTCCGCCTATGACATTCAAAAGTGTCGTCTTTCCGCATCCGGAAGGCCCTAAAATGGAAACAAACTCGCTTTTTCTCAGTTCAAGACTAATGCCTCCGAGAGCCCTGACGACCGTGTCTCCCGCCCTATAAGTTTTTACAATGTCGGTTAATTTTAACACAGTATTCCCCCTTTTAAAAATCCATTAGTATTATATCCCATCCAATGTGTTAACATATTAACAAAGTGAAAATTTCAAGGGACAAGGCAGCTATTTTTTACCGCCTTGCCCCTTTTTTGACAAACTATTTATTTAAGATTGTTCTTTAATGTTGCAAGCTGCTCGGAAAGCTCTGCAGGGAGCTTGTCGCCGAACTTGCCGTAGAATTCCTCAATGCCGTCAACCTCAGCCGACCACAGAGCATTGTCTACCTCAAGGATGCCTGCAAGAGCGTCCCTGGAGAAATCAAGACCCTCAAGGTTGATATCGTCAACCTTGGGAACATAGCCGATAGCTGTCTCGTTTGCGTCAACCTTGCCTTCGCAGCGCTTGATGATCCAGTCGAGAACACGGAGGTTATCGCCGAATCCGGGCCAGATGAAGTGGCCTTCGTCGTCGGTGCGGAACCAGTTAACGTTGAAGATCTTGGGAGCCTTGTCGCCGAGCTTTTTGCCCATCTCGATCCAGTGTGCAAAATAGTCGCCCATGTGGTAACCGCAGAAGGGAAGCATAGCCATGGGATCGCGGCGAACAACGCCTACCGCGCCGGTAGCTGCAGCAGTGGTCTCGGAGGCCATGATGGAGCCTACAAATACGCCGTGGTTCCAGCTTCTTGACTGGTAAACCAGGGGAGCGGTCTTAGCTCTTCTGCCGCCGAATACGATAGCCGACAGGGGAACGCCCTTACCGGAATTGAATTCATCGGAGATGCAGGGGCAGTTAATTGCGGGAGCTGTAAATCTTGAGTTGGGATGAGCAAGCTTGTTGCCTTCGGCGGTGTATTCTACGCCGTTAACATCGGAGCCCTTCCATTCAACAGCGTTAACGGGAGGATTCTTGTCAAGACCTTCCCACCAAACTGTGTTGGTGTCCTTGTTAAGAGCAACGTTTGTAAAGATTGTGCCCTTCTTTGTTGTAGCAAGAGCGTTGGGGTTGGACTTTTCGTTTGTTCCGGGAGCAACGCCGAAGAAACCGTTTTCGGGGTTAACAGCCCAAAGTCTGCCGTCCTCGCCGATACGAATCCATGCGATATCGTCGCCTACTGTCCATACCTTATAGCCCTTGTTTCTGTAATACTCGGGAGGAATAAGCATTGCAAGGTTGGTCTTGCCGCATGCAGAGGGGAAAGCTGCTGCGATGTACTTCTTTTCGCCCTGGGGATTTTCGATGCCGAGGATAAGCATATGCTCAGCCATCCAGCCCTCGTTTTTGCCCTGGAAGGATGCAATACGAAGAGCAAAGCACTTTTTGCCGAGAAGAACGTTTCCGCCATAACCGGAGTTAACAGAGATAATTGTGTTATCCTCGGGGAAGTGGCAGATATATCTCTTTTCATCGTCGATGTCGCACTTTGCGTGGAGACCGCGTACCCAGTCGTTGCTGTCGCCGAGAGCCTCAAGAACGTCCTTGCCTACTCTTGTCATGATTTCCATGTTGAGAACAACATAAATAGAGTCGGTAATCTCAATACCGGCCTTGGAGAAGGGAGAGCCTACAGGACCCATGGAATAGGGGATGATGTACATAGTGCGGCCCTTGTATCTGCCCTTTGCGATGCCGTAAAGCATCTCATAAGCCTCTTTGGGATCCATCCAGTTGTTGGTGGGACCTGCGTTTTCCTTTTCTCTTGCGCAGATAAATGTTCTTGCCTCAACACGGGCAACGTCATTAACTGCGGTACGATGCAAATAGCAGTCGGGAAGAATGTCCTGGTTGAGCTTGATAAGCTCGCCGGACTCGCATGCCTGCTTGCGCAGAGCGTCGATCTGTTCCTGGGAACCGTCGATCCATACGACCTCGTCGGGGGTCATAAGAGCTTTCATTTCTTCCAGCCATGCCAGAATACTTTTGTTCTGTGTCATAGTTAATATATCTCCTTTCAGTAATTGCAAAAATATAGCCCAAATTATTGTTATTATAGCACAAACGCGCCCCGGTTTTCAATGCAAAATAACCAAATTTCTCAGATTTTTAAAAAAATAGTACGTTTGTAGAAAAAAAATTAAAAACTGCCTGTACTTTGTGACATTTTTGTTATATAATAGACAAAAATCGACTTTGGGAGCGGTTTTTATGAATATGATTGTTAAAGCCGTAAAAAATTTCAAAAACTATAAAAAGAAAGATCAGTTGTTTTTAATCCGTATTGCCTGTTTGTTTCTGTTTGCAGCCGGACTGATTATTGCCGGACTTATCTGGCTATGCACGCTTATTTTTACAAAGCCGCAGGGCATATCCCCATCTTCGGCGGTAAAGTATAAAAACTCCATCTACTATTATTCCCCTGCCGACTGCTCTATTATGAAGTATGACTGCAAATCGGGGGTACGCACCTTTTTCAGCGACTACGCAAATGTTACCGATATTATAATTGTCGGCAAAAAGATGTACTTTACCGGAGAAAAGGAGCACCGCGGCATATATACGGCCGATTTGAAAACCGGACAGACAGAGCTTCTGATACAAACCGACTGCAAAGACCTTTTCGTGCGAGGCAACACAATGGTATACCTTTGCGACGGTCAGGTGTTTATGGCAGATGCAAAGGGAAAGTTCCGCCGTCCGGTTGCCGGGAATCAGGCGACAAGCCTGGTTTTTGACGGAAAGAACGTATATTTCGGCGATCTAGGCGGTCTGAGCAAATTTAACGTTAAAGAGCGTACTACCACTGTTTTAAATCCCAATGCCTCGGCCTGCTATATAAATCTTTACGGAAAGACGCTTTACTATTATAATTCGACGAGTAAATGTATTGAGAGTATCGGCATCGACGGAAAAAAACTAACAAAAATAGCGGACGCCGAATGCGGCAGTCTGCGTATGAGCTTTTCCAAAAAAATACTTGTTTTTACAAATGATAAAATGACAAGTGTTCTGCCTCTGAAAGGCAAAAATCAAACGCCTTTGCAGACCGACATCTACTCCCCCGTTCTTGTTTCCGGTAAATACATTTATTCCTGCAACACCGAAGGCAACTTAATCGCCACAAAGTTAAAATCACTTATTTGACCCCACAAAAAAAAGCGGGACACGCTGCTCTGCGTGTCCCGTATCTTTTTTACTGAGAAACAAGGCTCTCCATATCGTAAAGACCTTTTTCCTTACCCACAATAAACTTTGCGGCATTGACCGCTCCCGAGGCAAACACCGTCTTGGACTGAGCCGAGTGTGAAATTGTAATAACCTCGTTGTTGCCGGCAAAGATAACCTCGTGCTCACCGACAATTGTACCTCCGCGAACCGAGTGGATACCTATTTCTTCCTTTGTGCGCTTTGCGCGCTTGGAGTGGCGGTCGTATTCGTAGTTATACGGAGTGTCGGTCTCCTTGCATATTGCGTCGGCAATCATAAGAGCCGTGCCGGAGGGTGCGTCGATCTTCTGATTGTGGTGTTTTTCTACAATCTCGATATCAAAGCTGCCGCCCAGAATGCCGGCCGCCTTCTGAGCAAGCGCAATAAGCAGATTTATGCCCAGTGACATATTTCTCGAATAGAAAACGGGAATATGCTGCGAGGCTTCGTGTATTTCGTTCATCTGACTTTCGCTGTAGCCCGTTGTGCAGAGCACTGCGGGAATTTTTCTTTCGGTAGCGTAAGCGAGCAGTGATGAAAGCACGCAGGTGTGCGAAAAATCAATAATAACATCGGCGTCAACGGTTATATCCTCAAAGAAGGATACAACAGGGTATCCCGAGCGGGCATTGCCTACAACGTCCACGCCGCATACTATGGCGCAGTCGTCTCTGGCGCTGACAACCTCGGTAATTTTACGTCCCATTTGTCCGTTGCAGCCGGAAAGAATAATCCTAATCATTTTGTACCTCTTTTTCTTTAATCAAAAAGTCAGTTTACTTTACAAGACCGTAAGCTTTAAGTGTTTCGGTAAGTGCGGCTCTGTGAGCAGGCTCAAGCGAGCAAAGGGGCATACGGCATTTGCCTACGTCATAGCCCATAATCTCAAGCGCTTCCTTGACAGGGATGGGGTTGACCTCAATAAAGAGATCGTTGCACAGCTTGAGATAATCAAGCTGAAGCTTTGCCGATTCGGCAGCCTTGCCTTCAAAATAAAGAGCGCAGATATCGTGAGCTACCTTGGGCG
>JAFRVM010000159.1 GCA_017438505.1 Clostridia bacterium
AAAGGGACTGAAAGTTTCAGTCCCTTTTTAAATTTTTAACATATTTTTGATTGAATTTGCGTAACTGTTATGATAGAATCTGTATACCTAACAAAATTTGCTTGGAGAGTTTCTGATGAAGAGATTGAAAACTTTTTCCGCTTTAGCTCTTTGCACGGCGCTTGCGCTGTTTATAATACCCTTATACTGCTTTGCAGCTGAAGACCCCGGCACAGTCGACCCGGAGCCTACCACTACGACTTCTACAACAACAACTACTACTACAACAACCACCACAAAAGAGACAACAACCACTACCAAAGAGACTACCACCAAAAAAACCACTACTACCAAAGAGACAACATCAAAGACCACTACCACAAAAACATCAAAAACCACAACGGTCAAAAAGTCTCTCTCTTTTAAGAGCGACAACAAAAAGAAGGTAGAAGTCACAAAGTCTATTGTACTTTACATAACCTCCGGCGGCATAAGCGATCTGGATACCGAATTTGCAAGCTCCGATACCACCGTAGCTTCGGTACTCAAAATTAACGATTCCTCTGTGCGAGTTTTCGGTCTTGCCGACGGTAAGGCTACAATCACCGCCTCGTCCAATGGCTTGACGGCAAAGTGGAAAATTACCGTAGGTGAAGGTCCCGCTACAAGTCCCACTCCCACCACCCCTCCCTCTATGGAATCAGAGGTGGAATCCATACCCGAACACGTTCTGGAAATTGTTTCTGATATCGACCCCGACGATAAGGACGACGAAAAGAAGGTTATTTCCCGCATTTCCGACGAGGAGCTTTACGGTCTTGATAAAATCCAGCACAACACCAGCCCGGTTTCCACCATTCTGGGTGTTGTATGGTGGGGAATTATGATAGTCGGAATAGGCTTTGTTACCCTGCTGATCCTTCAGAACAACGCAGGCTCAATAAAGCTGAGCAGCGCAAGTCTTAGCAATTACAAATTCCGCTCGGGCAAAAAGTACAACTCCTATTCCTACTCCTCGCGCGGCAGCGTCCGCTCGAAAAATCGCAGAAGAAAAAGCAACACCCGCACAAGACTTCTGCCCGACTACTATTACAGAACACTGAAAAAATGGTGATAAAAAAGCAGGGATTACCTGCTTTTTTTATTTTATGATTGCAAAAACATAAAAAATATGTTAAAATAATAACATAAATAATTAGGAGGTAATTAAAAATGAGAACTTACACATCCATTGGTCAAAGCAGCGCAGTAAAAATAATTATTTGCCTTGTTCTTGTGGCTGCCGTTTTAGTTGGCGCAGGAATCTTTATGTTCATGGCCAGCACCAAAGCACACGAAAATGGAAAGGTTTTTATAGATACCGAAGCTGTAATCGAAAAAATTATTGAGGGAGAAGACGACACAGACACAGCTTATGTAAAATATATAGTCGACGGGAAAGAATACAATAATGTTCAGTATTCCGGTTACACTTCTTCTATGAAGGTGGGCGATACCGTTACCATCGAATATAACCGCGACAACCCATCTGAGATTCGCAATGACCTGCCCGCACTTATTGCTTACGTCTTTTGGGGAATTGCCGGGCTGTGTCTTTTGGGTGTGCTTTTTATTTTTATTCTTGCTTTTGCCAACCGCGGAAAAAAATCGGATTTTATCGCGGCTATGAATCAGGGTACCATTGAAGAAGTCAAAAGATAAAAAACACAAATTTTAAGGAGGTACAACAATGAAAACAAGCGTATCTATTTTCCAGGGCAGCGCGGTAAAGACTATAATTGCCCTTTTTATCGGCGCAATTATCACCATTGGCATAGGCACCGCCATGTATCTTAGCAACAAGGCTGACTCGAAAAAGGTCTATATAGAGACCGAAGCCGTTATCGAGAACATCATTGAAGAATACGACTCTGCCGATGAGGAGTATGAGTACACCGTTTATGTAAAATATGTGGTCGACGGCAAGCAGTACAGCAATATCCAGTATCCCGGCTACTCTTCTTCAATGAAGATCGGCGATACTGTTACCGTTGAGTACAACCGCGACAACCCCTCTGAACTTCGCAATGAGATTCCCTCATTTATTGCTTATGTTCTATTTGGAATCGGCGGGCTGTGTCTTTTGGGTGTGCTTTTTATTTTTATTCTCGCTTTTGCCAACCGTGGAAAAAAATCGGATTTTGAGGCGGCAATAAATCAGGGCGCAATCGAAGAGGTCAAAAGATAATTTATTAAAACGCTTAGCTCCGAACCGTAAAAAGTTCGGAGCCTTTTTCTTTTATCCGCTGTCTTGAATAAAAAGAGTAAATTTGATATAATAATACAAAGAATTTTTCTCGGAGGTTTATAAATGGATCTGATAATCAACAAATGTATCGACTGGGCGACTACCGCAGGCGGAAAAATCGTCTCTGCGCTCGTTGTTTTTGTAGTGGGCTGCCTGGTTATCAAGGGCATTAAAAAGGCCATGGATAAGGCTGACAAATTTACAAAGCTTGAAAAAACAGTTCAGAGCTTTTTGAAAAATTTAATAAGTATTATGCTTTACGCTATTCTTATCATAAGCGTTATAAGCATTCTGGGAATACCGATGACTTCGGTTATTGCCGTACTCGCATCCTGCGGTCTTGCCCTAGGTCTTTCGCTCCAGGGTGCGCTGAGCAACTTTGCCGGCGGTATTATGATTCTTATTTTTAATCCTTTCCGCGTGGGCGATTATGTTGAAGTCGCCGGTGCAGAGGGTACCGTGCGTGACATAAGCATTTTCTATACGTCTATTATAACACTCGACAACAAGAGAATAACCGTTCCAAACGGTGATCTTATGAGCTCAACTGTGACAAATTTCAGCAGCGAAAAGACACGGCGTATTGACATTGATTTCAAAATCACCAACGACTGCGACAACAATCTGCCAAAAGAGGTCCTTTTAAAAGCCGCCCAAAAAACAAAAGGCGTGCATAAAGAACCCGCTCCATTTGCCAGAATGACAGCGGTGGACGACGATATGTTTATTTTTACCGTGCGCGCGTGGTGCGATAGTGCAAAATACTGGGATATCTACTATGACCTTCTCGAAAACTGCAGCAATGCCCTCGCTGAAAACGGCATAGACGATCCTGAGGACAGAATTGCCGTAAGAATTGTCAAGGACGAGGACTAAAGTTTTATGAAAAGACTAAAATTCGGCATAGTAGGCACGGGTAATATTGCTCACCGCTTTGCAAGCGCCATAGCGGGTGTTCCCGAGGCTCAGCTTGTCGCTGTGGCTTCACGGACAAAGGAAAACGCCGAAAAATTTGGAGACGAGTTTAATATTCCCTTTCGCTTCGGAAGCTATGAGGATATGGCGAAATCACCCGAAATTGACATTGCATACATTGCTGTGCCCCACGGAGGTCACAAAGGGTGTTCCTGTCTGATGATGAATAGCGGCAAGCACGTTTTGTGCGAAAAACCGATGGGCATAAATACGCGCGAAGTAGGAGAAATTACCTCCTGTGCAGAGAAAAACAACGTGTTTTTAATGGAGGCAATGTGGGCAAGACTTGTGCCCGGCACATTGAAAATGCTGGATATCATCCGTGACGGCACTCTCGGCGAAATTAAGAGCGTTGAAGGTAAATTCTGTTACGCAATGGATGAAAGTCAGCTTTCTCACCACGTTTTAAAAAATGAAAACGGAGGCGGCTCACTGCTTGACGTAGGCATATACGGACTCAGTTTTGCAAGTTGGTACCTTGGCAGGGATGTCGAAAACATAACCGCCTTTGCCGACACATATAACGGCGTGGACAGCCACACCTGTATGCTGCTCAAATACAAAAACGGCGGTATAGCCGATATTTCATCCGCCGTTATGCTGCGCAAGCCGAATGAGGGTTTTATTTACGGCATAAAGGGCTACGCAAGGCTTGAGCGCTTCTACGCTCCGGAAAAGATTTATATAAATCTTAATTCGGGAGAGAGTTTTACTATAGATACCCCCTATCTCGGCAACGGATTCGAAGAGCAGATAAAGCACGTTTGCGACTGTATATCAAAAGGGCTTTGCCAAAGTCCGGTCAACTCATTTGAGCAAACCCTTTTTGTAACCGGTCAGATGGACAAAATACGAAAACTTATCGGCATATCCTACCCGCAGGATTAAAAAATACACAAAAAATCACCCCGTGACATAGAATATCGCGGGGTGATTTTATGTTTAAAGACATTATGTACATAGTAATATTCTTTTTCTGCATTCTCGGTGTAGTGCAGGCTGTAAAGGCTGTCGCAAAATGGCTTCTCCTTCCTCACAGGGGGTACGGCAAAATTACGCTTATCCCCTTTGATGCGAGCACGAAGGATGCCGAGTTTATTCTGCGCTACGAAAAACTTTTCTGTGAATGCAAGCGCGAAGATATTTATGTGCTCGACCGCGGAATGGACGATGAAACCAAGCAAATTTGCTCGCACCTCGAAGAGCAGGGGGTAATAACCGGTGTTATACCAAAAAGCGGTTGTGCGTTAGACGCTTTACTTTGCGGAAGGAACAACGAAATTAAGGGCACTGGGAACTAGCTCCAGGTCCACTCTGTCGGTTTTGACGCACTCGCCGTCAAAGTTGAGAACAGTCGGTTTTTTGCATTTTAATGTCATCGTTTTGCCGTGCTTGTAAATAAGAATCTTCTTAAAGGCGGGGTCATCAAAGTGTTCGCCCACTTTGTACTTGGCAAGTAATCCTGCCAGCTTGATTTTTGGAATCTTTTTAAGTATAACACAGTCAAGCAGTCCGTCATCGACAACCGCCTTCTTTGCTCCCCAGTAACCGCCGCCGTAGCATTTGCCGGAAGCTCCCAGCGCAAGGGTGGTTTTGCCCGAGTATGTCGGCTGACCGTCGATTTCTATATCAAATTTGGTGCTGATTTTGCCTAAAACAGTTACAAGCAGAGCAAGCGTATATGCCATGTGACCGGAAACAAGCGGCCATCTTTTAAACATTACCATGCGATATGCCACCATGGCGTCAACGCCCAGCGAGCATATATTAAGGGCATACTTGTCATTGACCTTTATTGCGTCCACCTTTTTAGCCGTTCCTAATATATTGCTCATATAATCAGAGAAGTCCACGCCCTCAAAACTCTTTATGTAATCGTTTCCGCTTCCGCAGGGAATGGCGCCCAGCTCGGCGTTGTCAAAACCGATAATCCCATTGGCAGTTTCGGTAAGAGTACCGTCGCCGCCGCAGGCAAATATGCGCACGCTGTCCCCTTTTTCCGCCTCCATACGGGCAAGCTCGGTCGCGTGACCCGTACCTTTGGTCAGGTGGCAGCTATAATTAAGTCCGTTTTCCTCACAAATCTTTTTAAGCCTGGGAAAGACCTTTTTATATGGGTTCTTTTTGCCTGCCTTGGGGTTGATTATAAAAACATACCGCATTGCTTTTTACCTCACTGGAAATACATATATAGCTGACATTTGAGCATACCGTTGTAGAGTTTTCTGCGTTTATCCGCCGGTCTGCCGAAAACCTGTTCAAATTCTTCATCGGGACTGATTATGTAATAAGAAAAGCCCTCTCGCCTTTCAAATTTTTTGCCCATTATTTTATAAATTTCGCGCGCCGATTTAAAGTCGAGCAGCCTTTCGCCGTAGGGCGGATTACACAGCACAACACCTGTTTCGGTAGTCGGCTTAAAATCGCGGATATCCCCCGCCTGTGCCTTGACGCGGCTTGCTACCGAAGCTTTTTTAGCATTGGAATTTGTAAGCTCGACGGCCGCGGGGTCGATGTCGCCGCCTATACCGGTAAAGCCTATGCCCTTGCGAATCATCTGCATAGCAGCGGCTCTCTCGGAGGAAAAGGCTTCTTTTGATACCCAGTCCCACTTTTCGCAGGCAAATGTGCGCCTGAATCCCGGAGCCACGTTAAGAGCCTTATACGCAGCCTCAATAAGCAGTGTACCCGAGCCGCAGCACGGGTCGTAAACCGTACTGTCGGGACGAACGTGCGCCAGATCGGCAATAGCTGCCGCAAGGGTTTCCTTTATAGGCGCAATAACCGAATTATTACGGTAACCCCTTTTGTGCAGTCCCTCGCCCGAGGTGTTAAGGCTGATACTTACTTTATTCTTCATTATTAAAAAGCGAATCTGACACTCGCTGCCGGTTTCATCAAACCATGCCTTGCGATATACCGTTTTAAGACGCTCGACAATGGCTTTTTTGATTATTTTCTGGCAGTCAGGCTCGCTGTGAAGAGCCGAAGCAAGACAGCTTCCGCTTACGGGAAAAGCGTCAAGCGACCCGAGAAACTCCTCCCACGGCAGAGCCTTGGTCTGCTCAAAAAGCTCATCACAGGTGACGGCGGTAAAACTGCCGACTTCTATTAAAATGCGCTCACAGTATCGTGAGCGGATATTGGCACGCGCGAGGGCGTTTACATCTCCGGTAAAAAGGACGCGCCCGTTCTGCGCTTCGACATTTTCCATATCCATACGCCGCAGGTCATCCGCAACAAGCCCCTCAAGTCCCAGCAGACACGGGGCGGCAAACTGAAATTTCTGCATTTATTTCTACGCGCTCCTTAAAATAAAAACATATAAGTTTATTTTACATTTATTTGTTTTTTTCGTCAATAGTTTAAACCAATAAAAAAAACCGTATGCAGAGATGATTTTCCGCATACGGTTTTTATTAATTTGTCTTAGAACAGCTTAAACAGGAAATGGGTTATTGTGTCTTCCGATACCGCTCCTTCGCCGCCGAAGATATACATAAAGTTATAATCCTTATTGCTTACGTAATCCAGCAGACCGTCGGGGCCGTTTGTGTTTGCCACAAGAATTACCGGTATGCCCTTTTTGGCCGCAAACGCACCGCCCGCCAGAGCATCGGGGAAGGATGTTCCCGTTGCAAACGCTACATCCTGACTTGTAAACACACTGTCGAACGCATCAACGATAGCAAATGCTGTCGCATAACGGCTTGCTCCGAAAATACGGTTAACATTGGCAACGCCCAGCGCTCTGTAATTATCCTCAGCCGCCTCGCCAACTGCAAAGACTCCGCCGAGAATGGTAACGTCACTTGTTCCGCTTCTTTTGATATAGTCAGCGTTGCAGGCCGCTACACTTCCGTTTGTGGGAGAGAAGATAATCGGTGCGCCCATTATTGATGCAACCGAGCTGACCGCCAGAGCGTCGGGATAGTTTGTTCCGCACGCTACAAAGTCCTTGTCGCTGTAATGTCCGTTTACTTCATAGAGCTTGTCGGCAATGGCTATTGCGGTCTCATATCGGGACTGTCCCGCAACACGCTCTGTGCTGTAGCCCAGCGACTGAAGCTGCGCTTCAATATTTTCGTTAACCGCGCCTGCGCCGCCGAGAATTACAACATGTTCAACTCCAAGAGCTTCAAACTGCTGGAGGGTCTGCGCCTCGATTGTATTCTGATTTGCCGTGAGAATTATAGGAGCATTCATTGCGTATGAGAGCGGTCCTCCCGCCAGAGCGTCGGCAAAACCGTAAGCGTTTGCAATGATTGCGGTATCGGTACCTTCGACGCCCCAGCCTTCATCTGCGATTTTCAGCGAGGTCTGAACACGCGATCCGCCTGCAAGACGTTTGAAGGGGAAATACTTGATTGTTATTTCAAGCGGTTCCGTCCATTCGGGCAATTCGCCCATACGTTCCTCAAGCTGTGTCAGGTAGAGCGAATCATCCTCGGCTTCTTCACAGTAGGTATTGAGCTTTGATTGATCAAAGCTTACCGGCGAGCCGTTAAGACCTATTACATTGGGAAGTACCGCTGTTATGGAGGAATCGCCGCCGACAATATACCATGTATCAAGAGCGGACGCCGCACCGGTGTTCGTTGTGTTATAAAGTGTAAGGTCGCCGAGGTGACTGGGAACTGAACCCGGGCCTATTACCATCGACTTTTTGACCATACCGCCGCTTACGTTATCCATAAGCGTAGCGTAGGGAGCTGTTCCTCTCAGTCCGACAGCACCTTCAGAATAGTACTTGTAGTTGAAGAATACCGTGCCGTTTGCACCTCTCATAACCGAGGGACCCGAGGTGCTCTTTGATTTATCGTTGATATTTGCCACAAGACAGTTTGTGGAGAAGCTGCGTACCAGAACGCCGTAACGTGCTGTTCCTCCGGTGATGTCAACATCAATTACCGTAGTGCGGAAGCAGTTTTCCAGGACAATCGGAGTTATAAAGCTTTCAAAATCGACATTACTGATATAGGAATCGCGGCAATTCTGCATGGATATTGCCTGCCATCCGCTGTAATACTGGGCAAGAGCCTTTCCACCCCATGCACCCTTTATTATAAGGTCGCGAAGTCCTACAAAGCTGTACTGGCTGACTGTCGCCGCCTCTGCATTGTTAAAGAAGTTTGTGTTAAGCGGTTCGGCAAGTGTAAATACATACTGCCCGCCGCCGAGAGTCTCAATATCAATTACATCGTGGTATTCGTCCTGATACCATGCCGATGTTCCCGCACAGGCGGTAAAGTTTAAGGTATCGGCACGGGTATCGCTTGTATTGCTGCCGAATATAAGACGTTTTTTAGACGCAATATCGGCTCCGGCTATTGTCTGCTTGACAAAGATATTTGGAATATCTGACGCTTCAATAGCCGTTTTGTTGTTCCTGCTGATATACGAAGCAATATAACCGTTGTTATCGGTAATATACAGCTTGTTGCTGCCCTTTGAGCCCTCGGCAACCAGATACATCGGGGTATAGGGTCTCTTTGCGGTTGTGTTTATTTCAATAGCGGCTCTCGCAAATTCGGTGCTTGTTCCGTTAGTGTTATCCACACATACTGTCGTTCTTTTCAGACCGTTAGATGCGACGCCCTGGAGAACTATGTTATCGCCTGTGATTTTAAGGCTGTCAAGCGTATCCTGCGCTGTGCAGATATGATATGTTCTTGCCGAAAGCTGGACAACCGCGCCGCCGGGAAGAGCCGCCGCCTGATTTATGGCGTTCTGTATCTTTTCCATATCAGTGCTGCCGGCACAGGAATCGACATTTATAATCCTTCTGCCCGCGGTGGAGGTGGGAATACCCTCGGCGCCAGCCATATAGCCGGCGTTGGAGTAATCAATCACGTTGTCGGGAGATAAACCAACATCGTAGCAGGTTATTACATCAGCGCTGACCGTTGTATCGCCAAGTGTTGCGAAAATCTGTGCGCCGGTGTTTTTAACGCCAGTCGCCACACCGCTTAGGTCAACGTCAAGAACCGTGTAATCGGATGAGGTGTAGTCAACAAGCGCGAGCGGCGGGAAAACATTTGCCGCAAGACTTGTGGGGGTCTCGGGACGGATATCGTAACAGGTACTGTCAAAGCTGATGCTCGGGTATTTTTCGCCCGTGCTTACCGGACGGTAGAAATACTGAACTCCCACCGTCTCGCCGCTGCTGTTGCGAGCGTAAACATAGGTAAGTGTATCGGCCTTGCTCACGCTTACGGTAATGTATCCGCTGTAACTGTAACCCGAAACATTATCGTCGCCCCTCTTGAGCTCGACATCCTCTGTTGTGGTGTAATAAACCTTGAGACTGCTTATTGTAGTTGCGTTGTAAATAAGAGGAAGTTCTCTTGTATGTGCCGAGTCGAGCCAGAACTTAACCCTTTCGGGGCTGAAGTTTTCAAATTTGAGCTTGAAGGTAAACTGCTGGCTGCCCGCTGTCAGAGTGACGTCGGTCGTGCCGTCGTGATCAGCGGTAAATACCAGTCGCTTGAAGCCGTTATCATCGTAAGCGGTATAAGAGGACTTCGCCATATCGTTGGAAAATCTTACGCTTACATCGTAAGGCAGACCGTTAAAAACTATCGAGCTGTCGCTGTTTTTGTCAACAATATGGGTGGAGTTTTGAGCTATCGCCTCAAAATCCTTGTTGTAAACCTCTATCTTCTCGTTATACAGCTTTTCAGTATAAACATCATACTCCGCCTGCGCCCATGCGGGGAGAGTCCCCAGACGTGCGCGAAGCTGCATAAGATAGAGAGATGAAGGCTTGCCGTTTTCGGTTTGTACCGAAGTTTCGTAATACTTTAACTTTCTTGCGGGATTGTCAAAGGTTACACTACCGCCGGAAAGTCCGATAAATGAAGGCAAAATGTAGGTCTTGTCGGCCTTTCCGCCTGCGGTTGACCATGTGTCAAAGGATACCGCGCTTCCGGTGTTCTCGCAGTTCCAAACGGTAAGGTCGGTTAAGTGATGAGGACGGTTGGTGTTGTCGCCGCCGTTTTTTTCGGAGACAAATCCGCCGCTAAGGTTATCGAAAAGGGTGGCGTAGGGGTATGCCGCGTGCAGGTCAAAGCAGGATTCCGGCGAGTATTCAACATTTAAAAATACCGTGCCGCTTGCTCCCGCCGTAACGCTGGGTCCGTGGTAGGAATTTGAAAAATCAACAAGATTCATAACCAGCATATCGGTACACCAGTCGCGGATTATTACCGAATGATGACCCTGATTGCCCTTAACAACCATATCGGTAAAAGTGCAGAATGCGCTGTTGCTGGCGTAAACGGGAATGTTGAAGTTGACAAAGGTGCATCCGGCTATCCATGAATTGATAGCGTAGTACATCTCGATGCCGTGCCAGCCGTAACCCTCTTCCACGCATACATCATGCTGGAATTTCTCGGTAAATCCGCCGAGGAAGGTGATATCCTCAATGCCTATGTTCTGATATCTATTTAAGGGTGAAAAATAGGTGTTGTCGCATACAAAGTTGGAGTTAAGGGGCTCTGCGAGAATAAATGTGTATTCCCAACTGTTTTCGGGATTCTGAATAATCTCCTGAACCTTATGCTGCTCTGAGAAATAGAAGGTCATGCCGCCCAGCCATACTGCGTCGGCGCTGCCGTAAAAGTCAACAGCTTCCTGCGTTCCGAGCTCGCCGAAAACCATCTTTTCCTTTTTCTGAGCGGTATCGTCTTCTTCATCAGTGGGGCCAAGCTCGGAGGATTCGCGAATAATTATATATTCCAAATCTTCCACTTCAAAAGCTTTTTTGTCGTAATACTCCAAAAAGGCTTTGTATCGCCACTGAGAATCAATGTCTACCTTTACGGAAAGCTCGCGGCTGCCCTTTGTACCCTGACATTTTATATACATCTCTCTGTCGGGCTTGGGCTCCATGGTTACGCTTCCTTCCCTGTAACCGTTGCCTATGCGCACGGCGCCGGCATTCTTTTTGCCGGGGTTGCCCTGAACGGTTATGGTGGTACGCTCGGTCATACTGATTTTCTGACCTCTTAAAATGATATTGTCTCTTTCAATTGAAATATCGTGCAGAGTGTCGGACGCGGTATTGATGTCATAGTTGCGGGGTGCAAACAAAATCACCGCTCCGGTATCTTCCGGGACGGAATTGATGGCATTCTGAATCTTTTCAAGATCTGTATTGCCGGGACATGAATCGACGTCCACCGTAATCCACCCTTCGGGCACTTCGCCGTAGGGTATTCCCTGCTGACCGGACATATATCCCGCATAGGAATAATCAGGCAGGGATGAATTCTGCCAGTCAAAGGTTTCGTTTGACGTCTGCGCAAATACTGCTGTATGAAAAGATGCAAAAACCAATAAAGTTGCTAATATAATACTTACTGCCTTTTTCAATGTCTTACACCTCATCTATTTTAAAATATACCTTCTTTGTATATTTTAGTTTATTTTTTTCTACATTTCAAGTAAACTTTTGTAACAAAGTTAAATATTGGAAGGAGTTACAAATAAAAACAGCTTTGTTTGGGTATAATGACAATTATTTATCAGTGTTAAATAGAAATAGTTTTATGCATTATCACGCCCGCGTTTTAAATCGTTAAACTGCCCGCTTGAAAAACAATTTTAATATAGTATAATAATATTCATAAACTTTTTAAGGGTGATTTTAATGGTTGAAGTTGTGGCAGCGCTCATTCGGCGTGACGGCAGATTTATGATTTGCCAGCGTCCCGCTCATAAGGCAAGGGGACTTTTGTGGGAGTTTGTCGGAGGAAAGGTAGAACCCGGTGAGACCGGGCAGCAGGCGCTTATCCGTGAGTGCAGGGAAGAACTGGGTATAACGGTAGAGCCTCTTGATATTTTTGCCGAGCTTATTCATAACTACACCGACCTTTCGGTGCATTTGACTGTATTTAATACAGTAATAACAAGCGGCACTCCTCAAAAGCTTGAACACAACGATATTAAATGGATATCCCCTGCCGAGATTTCGCTGTTTGAATTTTGTCAGGCTGACAGGGAAATACTGAAAATGATTATACAAGAGGCATAAACGGCATTAAAAACTCGAGTTTTACATCATATAAAACATCCTTTAGCTTTTACCTGTTTGTAAATATCGCACTTTTAATCGGCGTATTGCATAATAACTTTATGTTACTTTTGACAAATCTGATATTTTATCGGTTTTGTGCACAAAAAATATTTTAAAAAGTTGTTGACAATTAACAAACGATGTGCTATTATATCGGCGGTAAGAGAGAACAGCACAGATAAATCTCCTTAATCATGAAAGGATGGTATTTATTATGAGCAGAGAGATTTCTTTACACGATATTGATGTACACGCATTTTTAAGAGTTCTTGATACCTGCAAGGACGACGTTTATCTTATCACCGATGAGGGCGACAAGCTTAACCTGCGCAGCAGACTCTGCCAGCTTATCGGTCTTGCAAAACTTATAGAGGGCGGAAAGATTGCCAAGGCATCCGTTATCTGCAACAATATGGAGGACGAATCCAAGCTTTTCCGTTACAACCTTTACAGAGATTAATTCATTCGTTTAAATCAAATCAGTCTGTGTTGTTTTTAGCTCAGCCAAAAAATCACGGCAACCGCCGTTTTACATATATACATCATTACGTTTTTTACTTTCTCCTTAAAAATATAGATTGTTTCAAAAAAACACAGAGCCGAATGCAGGATCGGCTCTGTGTTTTTTTATATTATTTTACCATCTTAAATCAACTATCAAAGCTTTGGGTTTTGAATAGTGCAGCAGAGTGCTGTGATCAAATACGTCATCGTAGCAGAAGCCGTAAGCGTAGCGGTCTACCGAATGATCGTGCCAGAAACCGGAGTAAAGGTTTGAGGTGCCGTTCTGATAGTAAGCGTTTGCATTACCCCAGTTTGCGGGATCGGTAGCCACGCCGCGGTTGAACGCCGCGCAAAGCTGCGCTTCTACAACAAGCTCAATGGATGTTCCGCTTGCAAGATTGCCCTTGCCCTCAAGTACCTCCTGAGTGTTGGGCTTTGATACTCTGCCGCTCTGACCGCCGGAGGATGTAAAGTAGAGATAATCGCCGCTGGTGTAGCAGGTAAAGCTGCCCGCGTCGCAGTTAAAGGTAAAGGGATTGTTCTGATACATGCTCCAGAACTGGTTGATGTAGCTTTCAAAGAAGCTGCCGTAAGGCTGACCCTCGTTGAAGGTGCTCTTGCAGGGAGCCATAATTCTCTTGTCGGTGATAAGCGTTCTGAAGTTTGCGGGGACCTCCGCGTTAAAGGCGGCAAAGGTCTGAGCTCTTGTGCCGATATCGCCCACTGTCATATCATAAACGTCGGCGTCGCCGGGAGAGTTTACAAATCCGCCCGTGCCGACAAGGCGTGTAACTATCGGGAAGCTGTAAAAGTCTACGCGGGTAGTGTTGCCCCAGTAAACACCGTCGGTAACGGTAAACTCGATAAACTCAAACAGAACATCCTGGTTGGGGTCGGATGTGTTGTTAAGGTCGGGGCCCGCATAACCAATGTTGCCGTCGCCGTCGGTATTGATTGTGATGTATACCTGATCGCCGTAGCTGAAATACATTCTGCCCGAGGTGATATTGGGCATATAAACGTAGCTGCACTCGGCAACGGTGTAGCAGATATCGGCGCACATTCTGCCGTTTTTGGATATTGTATTGAGAGCCAGCGTGCAGGGCACAAGCTGACCCGCGCTGTTTACATAGCAGAAGGCTCCCGTGCTCGGGTCTTTACCTATTATGCACCAGTAAACCTGATCGTCGCTGTATTGACCGCCGGTGTTGTTGTTTATCTGAACAAACATATTCTCTCTCTGAGGGATATCTGTGCGCAGAACCGGAATGGTGGTATCGGTTGTATTTGAATTGTTGTAGCGAGAGGTCTCACCGCTCGGCTGGTCTCCGCCGCCCTCGTCTCCGCCGCCCTGCTGACCCTGTGAGGCGCTGATGTAATCGGCAATCTCGCTTTCGGTAAGCTCCTCGTTGCATACGATAACATAGCCGTCGGGTCCGCTGTCGCGGTAAACGATGTTCGCGCCGGTGATGTTTGCGGTATCGCGGATGGGCAGGCAGGCTTTGCCGTCAATAAAAACGGGCGCACTGTTTATCTGCGATGCAAAAGACTCCATTCCGGGGTAAGCAACGGTGATGGCCGTGCTGTTCATCGCAAGCCCGAAGGTAACATCGGAATTGTTTACAATTGTAATTGTGGAAGCAGAGGGATCGTAGGTAACGCTTTTTGCTCCGGCAACCGAAGCTATTGTTCTGAAGGGAACATATGTAGAGCCGTAGCAGAACTGGCAGGCGGCCTCAATGGGGAACTCGCCGTAAAGCACCGAATAGCCGGTCATGCTTCCCACTTTGAAAACATAAGCGTTTTTATCGGTTACGACAGGCTCATCGCCGCCCTGCGAGGAGGGAGCGGTGTGGGTGTAGGGATCATAACCGTGCTGATCGGTCGCGTAGGTCGTGTAGATTGTAAACCAGTAGTTTACTACATCGCCCTCGGCAAGGTTATTAATAACATATGTATTCTGACCGTTTGAATCAACGTCCATACGCACGTTGATATCGGTGCCGCCGTTTACATTGTAGTGGGCGTCCGCCCATGTTGCGTTGTTTACATACAAAATTGCCTGCGAGCCTGTGTAGTAAACAGCACCGCTGCCCGAGGAGGGCACAACATCATACGCCGCAAAACCGCCAAACGGTATGCAGCATACCAGGATGCACATTGCAATAAGAACCGACAATAACTTTCTCATTTTAATACCTCCGTTTTTTATTTGACCTTTAATATTTATTATATCATTATCAGCATAGTTTTTCCATTGAACAACTATCACAAAAAACAAGTCCGCTTATAGGTAAAAGTAACCAACAAGCGGACTTTTGCTTATTTATTCGGAATAAGATCTACCGTAACAATCTCCGGTATATTGTTAAATCTCGGCACGGGATTTGTGCCGCCGAGACCGGTGGAAAGGATCATGGTTTTTGTGCCGTCTTTCGATTTATAAACCCCCTTATCCCTTCCGGGGAAGAACCCCTGGTCGGGAGCGACAAGCGCGCCGACAAAGGGTATACGAATCTGTCCTCCGTGGGCGTGACCGCAGAATACTGCGTCAATGTCCCAGTAATCGAGCGCCGGCCGCTCTATCCACGAAACCGGACGGTGACACAGCAGGAGCTTGGTGCGGTCGGTATCCTGAAACTGCTCGGCAAAAAGACTTTCGTCCACCCTGTCGGTCTGGGAGTCGGAGGGGTAAGGAAAACACAGGCCGTAAAGTCCGCCTATGCGCAGCTTTTGCCCCTTGATTTCAACATCACACCAGCTTCTTTCCAGCACCGTCACGCCGGTGTCACGGTATATCTTATACAGATTGTTGCCAAAATTCTGTATGTTGGATATCTCGTGGTTCCCCATTACACAGTAAACGGGAGCAATCGGATTAAGAGAGGATAAAAACTCCGCCGCTACGCTGTAATCCTCATCATACAAATTTACAAGATCGCCGGTGACAAAAATAAGATCGGGCTTTTGCTCTTTTACAGCCGAAATAAGTTTTTGGTTTTTCTCTCCAAACTGCGCGCAGTGCAGATCGGTCAGATGCACTATGCGGACGCTGTCTGTAACCCTTGTTTCTATATCATAATGCGTTATTTTAAAGCATTTATTACTCACCCATAAATTGACGATAACGCAGACAAGAACTGTCACAATAAATACAATTACAGGATATTTAAACGATTTTCTTTTCATTTTTACTCCTCATTCGGACAGATTATTCTTTAATTTAAAGCCTCGCACCGCGCGGTAGACAAACTTTGGAGTGACGGCGGTTATAAGTCTGCGAAGCGGGTAGACAAAATACCAAAACGGCAGTTCGAATTTTTTTATATATTTATAAGACACCTTCGCGCCGTTTATACAGGCACGCGCACTGCGGCGTTTAATACTCTGAGCGTCCTCAAAATAGTAATAAATCGGCTCTGAAAGGTTATAGCCCCTAAAACCCGCCTCAAAAAAGCGGCACCAGAACTCAAAGTCCTCCACTCTTGCCGCATCTTCGGCCTCGTTATATCCTCCCAGCATCTTAAACACTTCGCTTCTTGCAAGCACAGAGCCGTTTGTAAAGCAGGAGGTTTTTACAATATCTTTTTTTTGCGGAATTTGCTTATGGGTAACCGTGGCAACCACCTTTTGACCGTCAAAAACATGCATTGAGCTGCCCACCAGGTCAAAATCTCTATGTTTGTCCAGAAACTCGATTTCCTTTGAAAATCTGTCCGCGGCGCAGTAATCGTCGCCGTCCATGCGGGCGATAAATTCGGTGTCGGCAAACTCAAGACAGCGGTTGACAGAATATGCAGTGCGCCTGTTTGTATCATTTTTTAAAACAATAAATTTTTCGAGGTATTTTTCTTTATACCTATTTAATATATCAAATGTGCTGTCGGTCGAGGCGTCGTCGCAGACGACCATCTTCCAGCCGGGATAATCCTGAGCGAGGAGGGAATCAATGCATTTTTCAATAGTATTTTCACAGTTGTAAACCGACATAAGTACGGTTATTCTGCACTCGTCCATAACACCCCTCCCCTTTTAAATTCAGAGACCCATTTTATCCATAATTATAGCGTTGACCATGCGCACATCATACCGGGTTTCGGCAATTCTTCTTCCCTCGGAAGCCATCTCGGCAACCAGTCTTGTGTTTTTCGCCATGTGTTCCATAGCCTGAGCAAGAGCCTGCGGGTCGCCGGCGGGCACAAGCAGACCGTTTTTGCCCGAGTCCACGGTATCGCGGCAGCCGGGAACATCGGTGGTAAGAATCGCCCTGCCCATGGCCATAGCTTCTAAGATGGTTTTAGGTCTGCCCTCATGAAACGACGGCAGAACAAATACCATACACTGCGCAAGATAGGGACGCACATCGTCCTGCTCGCCGTAATATTCAACGCTGCCGTCATCAATATATGACTGCAGCTCCTTTTGGGTAAGCGAAGACGGGTTGGAATCAAACGGTCCTACGAGCATACATTTTACATCGGGCATTTTCTGTCTGAAAATTCTGCAGGCCTGCAGATAGTTGTCCACCCCTTTGTCGCGTATAAGCCTTGAAATGCAGATAAACGCAGGCTTAGGCGGCATTGGCGCGGGAGAAAAATGGTCTACGTCAACACCCGAGCCGTTGAGCACCACAAGGTTATCCCCTTTGACAATGCCCAGCTTTTTGAAATACTCCAAATCATACCCGTTGTGGAAAAAAACACACTTTGCCTTTTTTATGCCTTTTTTATACTGGGCGGTGACAAGTCCGCGCAGCAGGCGGTTTTTAAGCCCTCCGTCAAGATACACCGACCCCACGCCTGCGATAAGCGGATAAAAATCAATGCCCTGTTTTTCCGCCGCCATTCCGCCGTAAATAACTGTTTTTGCCTGATATGCAAATATTTTATCGGGGTTTAATTCTTTCAGCAGTTTTTTTATTGCCCGCAGAGCTGCAATATCGGCAAACGGATTTGTGCCGGTGCGACTGACGGGTATGCTTCTGTAATCTATACCGTCGCGTGCAAAAATGTCCTTCCACTCGGCTTCCGGCTCATCGCCCACCGCCGTGACGGTATGTCCTCTTTCTGTAAAATCGCGTATCATATCGGCGCGAAAACGCACAATTGAGCGGGTATTACAGGAAAGAACAAGTATTTTCATAATTTCCCTCCCCAAAACTCACAAGTTAAAGCCGCGGCTTTATCAGCCGCCCATGCTCCATTCACTGAGGTTGAGGAACAAATCGCTCTCGGTGGAAACAAGAGAGCCTTTAAGCGTTCTTGTGTAAATAGCAAGACCCTGGCGGTATACAACCGGGATAAAGGGGAGCGTTCTGTCAAACAGCTCGAAAATATCCTTAACATCGCCCGTACCCTGCCGCCATTCCTTGATGCTCTTTTGCAGTGTGTAGGGAACCGAACCGTGATAATAAGTATATTTTGCATCTTCGGTGCCTATCAAATCGGAAATATCCATATTACTCTTTACAGGATATTCTCCAAGATACATCTGATAGTTTCCGGCCTCGACGGCCGCGACAAATTTTTCGTAGGTGGTTGTCTGAATCGTTACCGAAATGCCGACAGCCGCAAGCTGCTGCTGTATAAGCTGAGCGCATGTTGATCTGTTGGGATTTTCGCTGCTGATCAGCAGCTTGAACTCAAGCTTTCTGCCGTTGCCGTTGTACCTTATTCCCGACTGGTCTACATTTACATAACCTGCGGAATCAAGGTAGCTTTCGGCTTTGCTCTTTTGTGCCGATGTGGAATTTTTCTGATATTCCTGCGCCTTGTCCCAGTTAGGCGTAAACGGACCGGTAGCCGCCAGCGCTCGACCGGTATAGGCCTTTATTGCAAGACTGTCCCTGTCGAGCGCACAGGATATCGCCGTGCGTATCTCAGGCTGGGATAAAAGGCCGTTATTTGTGTTGATCCCGAGAAAAACAAGGTTGTTAAGGTCAACCATATTGCTTATGGCGTTGATATTTGTAAAGTTGTTTTCACTCAGGTCGGAGAAGAAAAAGCTGAGCGTGCCTATTTCAACACTGTAAATAATACTTTCAAGAGTCGGCATCTCCAAAAGACGGATTTTGGCTATAGAGAGAGCGGAATATCCGTACCAGTTGGGATTAAGGGCAAGATATGTGCCGGTGTTATCTTTTGCAAATTTATATCTGCCGCTGCCAATGGGCGTTACACCGAAAATGGTATCGGAATTTCTCTTGATTATAGGGAAGTCCAGCAGTCTGTCTGCCATACAGTCGGGTGAGCTGAGTGTAAAATAAACCTTGTGTCCGTCCTGACGGCAGTCAATTATCGAAGCAAGCTGATTATAAAAATGGGAATTCTGATTAAGTCTTGCCGAATTGCAGGAATAGACAATATCATACACCGTTACCGCAGAGCCGTCGGAAAACAGCAGGCTTGGCGCAAGCTCTACAACAATGTTGCTGCCCTCTATCGAAACGCTTTTAGCCATAGAGAGAGTTATTGTATAATCCTGATTGACCTTTACAAGGCTGTCGAAAACCAGGTCGCAAACAGTATTGTTTATAGTGGTGGTGCAAAGATAGGGGTTAAAGGAATCCTCGCCCGAATATGGCAGGGCAAAAGTGGTGGGTATTGAGCCCGCCGAATCCTCATCCTCCTCTTCGTCCTGCTTATCGGTAATAATTCCATCGTTGCCGTAAAGCTCTTCAAGTGCCTCTCTGCGCTTTTCCTCTCTTGATTTGCAAGCGGTAAAAAGCGAGAGAATAAATAGAGCAGAAAGAATAACGCTAACAAGTTTTTTAATCATATAATTCTTCCTTTTTTATAAGAATAATAATTCAAATTTAATATAGATAGGTTCATTATATCACAAAATCGGTTTTTTGTATAAATAATTTATTAAAAATAGGCGGCGGAGAAAAAATCTCCGCCGCCCGTAATACTGCTGCATTATTGTTTTGGTTCTACCAAAAGCTTGATGGCAGTACGCTTTTCACCGTCGATCTCTACATTAGCAAAGGAGGGCGTACAAACAAGGTCGATCCCTGAAGGTGCCAAATAACCTCTTGCAATTGCTATAGCTTTGATAGACTGATTTGCCGCGCTTGCTCCCACAGCCTGCATCTCGACATAACCGCAGTCGCGGATAATGCCTGCGATAGCTCCGGCAACGGAAGTAGGCGACGATTTTGAAGATACCTTTAGTTTCTCCACTAAGTATTCCCTCCACTTATTAACTTCTCTTATATAGTACATTCATTTCACTAAAAAAGCAAGATACTTTTTGTTAAAAAATTTCGATTTTTTCCCGTTTATTTCGCCGAAAAAAATGTAAAAAACATTCGACGGTACTTTTTTCTCCAAAAAATGTACCAAAAAGCCGGCGCAACCCCCTAATTTTAAGTATTTCTTTTGGAATAATCCCGATGCTTTCCTCATACTGTTAAAACAAAAACAGTCAATACGAGAGGATGGTAATATGACAGGCAACGGAATTTACCGTGATATTCAGGAGAGAACCGACGGCAACATTTATATAGGGGTCGTCGGACCTGTGCGCACAGGAAAGTCAACCTTTATAAAGCGATTTATGGACACACTTGTAATACCCAATATAAGCGGAAAATATCAGGCAGACAGAGCCACCGACGAGCTTCCGCAGTCGGCGGCGGGAAAGACAATTATGACCACGGAACCGAAATTCATTCCGGAGGACGCCGTTTCCATAACAATTGAGGATAACGCTTCCCTTAATGTGCGAATGATTGACTGCGTCGGCTACATAGTGCCCAGCGCGCTGGGTTATATTGAAAACGACCTGCCCAGAATGGTGCAGACTCCGTGGCTCGACGAGCCTATTCCATTCAATATGGCCGCAGAGATAGGCACTAAAAAGGTTATCTGCGAGCACTCCACCATAGGTCTTGTAATAACCACCGACGGCAGCATCACAGGCATCGACCGCGCGGAATACGAAGAGGCCGAGGAAAGGGTAATCGATGAACTCAGACAGATAGGCAAACCCTTTGTCGTTCTGCTCAACAGCACCGAGCCCGACTCCCCCGCCTGCGCAGAGCTTTGCGCGGCAATGAGCGAAAAATACTCCGTACCCGTAACTCCTGTTGACTGCCGCACGGTCGACGAAGCTCAGATAAAGCAGATTCTCTCGCTTATTTTAATGGAGTTTCCGGTCAAAAAGATCGGCTTTGACCTGCCCCGCTGGCTTGTGGAGCTTGAAAAGGAGCACTGGCTGCGAAGCGAGATTTTTGGCGCGGTACGCAATTCCTGCACCGGCATTGACAAGGTCAGCAGAATTGCCGACCTGCGCACGGCATTTGACGGCAGCGAGTATATTTCGGACTGTCAGAATTTGGGTATTGACCTCGGCAAGGGCTGCGCCGAAATAAAGCTTAATCTTCGCGGTGATTTATTCTATAAGATAATCGGAGAAAAAACCGGGCTTGATATCGGCAGCGAAGCTCAGCTTATGCAGTCGGTGCTCACTCTTGCGGAGGTCAAAAAGAAATACGACAAAATCAAAGCCGCTCTCGATGAAGTGGAATCGGTGGGCTACGGCATCGTTATGCCCTCGCTCGACGAGCTGACTCTTGAGGAGCCCGAAATGATGAAGCAGGGCGGGCGGTACGGAGTCCGTCTGCGCGCCTCCGCACCCTCTATCCATCTTTTAAAGGCCGATATCACCACCGAGGTCGCCCCCATTGTTGGCAGCGAAAAGCAGTCGCAGGAGCTTGTAATGTCGCTGCTGCACGATTTTGAGGATGACCCCTCTATGATATGGGAGTCAAACATCTTCGGAAAATCCCTGCATGAGCTTGTAAACGAGGGTCTGCACAACAAGCTTTACAAAATGCCTGCCGAAGCCAGAGCAAAGCTGAGGGAAACAGTCGAGCGCGTTATCAACGACGGCTGCAACGGACTTATCTGCATTATTATATAAAAAAGAAAGGCGATATTTTACCATCCGATAAAATATCGCCCTTTTTTACTCTTTTAAGCAAGATATTCCTTTAGTTTTGGCATGATAGCCGCCGCGTCTTTTTGTCCGATATCGTAGGTTTCCTGAAGTTTTTCGGGGTCTTTTTCAAGCTGCTCCAATGTGATCGGCACCGAGGGACGAATCACAAACACATCTCCCGCCAGCTCCTTTTGCCGCAACAGTTCGAGCGAGGTATTATAATCGTTATGTCTGTTTTCAAGCCGCTTTGCAATTGCCGGGTATTTCAGCCCGTAAAGTTCAAGGGAAACATGAGACATCGGGCTTTTTCTGTATGAAGCGTCCCGGGTGAGCACGACAACTATCTTTTCCGCCCCCTGCTGCTGCATCCATTTAAAGGGGATACTGTCGGAAACACCTCCGTCGAGGTACTTTTCGCCGTTTATCTCCACCGGTTTTGACACAAAAGGCATGGAGGCCGAAGCGCGCAGAACATCCATCTGCTCAAATACGCTGTTTATCCTTATGTACTCGGGCTGACCGCTTGCTACATTTGTCACCACGGCGTAAAAAGGAACGTCCGACGCAATAAACGTCTCGTCGTCAAACCTGTCAAGTCTCTGCGGAATCTCTCCGTAAGCCATCCTTGTGTTTACAACGCTGCCCTCTCTTAGCATGGGAGCAAGTCCCATATAGTTTTTAACTCCGTTGAAGCGTTTGTTGTAGCGGATAACTCTGCCCTTTTGCTTCGAGAGAAAATTCGGTCCGAACAGCGCGCCGGCGGAAACGCCCACAATACAGTCAACCTTTATATCATTGTCCAGAAATACGTCCAGCACGCCCGCGGTATACATTCCGCGCATAGCGCCGCCCTCTAAAACAAGTCCTGTTTTCATATCACTCAAATACCTTCAAGCTTTTTGCAGATATCCTCCATCCAGTCGCCCTCGTAAAGCTCTATAACTCCGCTGTCGCACTGTGACGAAAGGGCGGGGTCGATGGGAATTCTAGCCGTTGTCTCTATGACGAATTTTTCGGCGTTTTCCGTTAGTCTGCTTTTGCCGAATATCTCGTGGGTTTTGCCGCAGTCAGGGCACTTAAAATAGCTCATATTCTCAACCAGACCGAGTATGGGAATGTTCATAAGCTTTGCCATATTGACCGCTTTTTCCACTATCATGGATACCATCTCCTGCGGGGAGGCAACCATAATTATCCCCTTTACGTGCAGGCTCTGGAATACGGTAAGGGGCACGTCGCCCGTTCCGGGAGGCATATCGACAAACATATAATCGACCTCGCTCCATATAACGTCTGTCCAGAACTGCTTTACAGCTCCGGCAATGACAGGGCCTCTCCAAACAACGGGGTCTGTCTCGTTTTCGGTAAGCAGATTGAGGCTCATAAGCTCAATTCCCGTTTTGGTAACTGCGGGATAAAGCCCGAAGTCATCTCCCCTTGCAGATTCGTGTATGCCGAACAGCTTGGGGATAGAAGGGCCGGTAATATCAGCGTCCAGTATTGCCGTTTTGTGACCGCGGCGCTTCATTTCGACCGCCATAAGCGAGGTTACAAGGGATTTTCCCACTCCGCCCTTGCCGCTGACAACGGCAATTACGTTTTTGACCTCGGATAAATCGTTAGTCGCTTCCAAAAAGCTCTGCTGCTCTCCGCATTTCTGACTGCAAGTGGAGCAGTCATGCGTACATTCCTGACTCATAAATAAAAACCCTTTCTGATTATATTTATTTATATTATGATACCACCTTGCGCCGATAAATTCAAGTACCGTGAAATATAACGCAAAAAATGTTATTTTTATTGTTGAATAGCCGCCGTGTTTATGATATAATGAATTACTTACATAAACCAGGGGGAACTATGATGAACAAAATTTTCATTCCCGAAGGCTACCGCGCCGCGCTCGATATGTACGAGACCCAGCGGGCTATAGCCTTTATCAAAAATATATTTCAGGATGAGCTCTCATGTATGCTCAATTTAAAACGTGTTTCCGCACCGCTTTTTGTGCGTGAAAGCTCGGGTCTTAACGACAACCTCAACGGTTATGAGCGCCCTGTATCCTTTGACGTTCCCGCCGTCGGCGAGGACGCGCAGGTTGTTCACTCACTTGCCAAATGGAAACGCCTTGCCCTTAAAAGATACGGCTTTAACGTGGGCAAGGGTCTTTACACCGATATGAACGCCATTCGCCGCGACGAGGAGCTTGACAACACCCATTCGGTTTACGTTGACCAGTGGGACTGGGAAAAAATAATAACCGCACAGGACAGAAATACCGAATATCTTTGCGAAACGGTCAAAAAAATAGTCGGCGCTATATGCAACACAAACGATAAGGTAATGGCAAAATTTCCCGCTCTGCACACAAATCTTGAGCGCGAAATCACCTTTATCACAACTCAGCAGCTTGAGGATATGTTCCCCGAGCTTGACGCCCATCAGCGTGAAACCGCGTTTGTGCGCGAGCACAAGACGGCTTTTATAATGAAGATAGGCGGAAAGTTAAAGTCGGGCAAGCCGCACGACGGACGCGCTCCCGACTACGACGACTGGGAGCTCAACGGAGATATAATGTTCTGGAACGATGTTCTTGGCAGCGCCTTTGAGATATCCTCCATGGGCATTCGAGTGGATTCCGAGTCGCTTGACCGTCAGCTTACCCTTTCCGGGTGCGACGACCGCAGAGAGCTGCCCTTCCACAAAATGCTGCTGGGCGGCGAGCTTCCGCTGACCATCGGCGGAGGCATTGGACAGTCCCGACTCTGTATGCTGCTTATGGGCTGTGCGCATATCGGCGAGGTTCAGTCGGGTATATGGGACGCCGAAACGGTAAATGCCTGCGAAAAAGCCGGCATAACCCTGCTGTAAAGGCATTTTGGTCAAAAAGTTAATACATTCTTTGTTGACATTAACGAAATTTTTTAATATAATATAATTTACCGCATTAACGTAACAAATTGTTTAAGTAAAAAGGAGGACAATTATGGAGCCTATTTTAAATAAAAAATCCGGTATGCTTGAGTTTGGTTTCAATTTTATGGACGTTCCTCAGGCTAACCTTTTCAGAAATATGTATCCGTATAACGAAATTCCCCGTCTTATATTCAACCACAGAATTGTTCCGATGAACCTGCCCGAGAAGATTTACATCACCGACACAACTTTTCGTGACGGTCAGCAGGCTCGTTCGCCCTATAAAGTAGAGGAGATATGCACGCTGTTTGACCTTCTGCACAAGCTGGATAACGGCGCGGGTATAATCCGCCAGTCGGAGTTCTTCCTCTATTCCCCAAACGACAGGGAAGCGGTTATCAAATGTATGGAAAAGGGCTATCAGTTCCCCGAGGTAACCTCATGGATACGCGCAAACAAGCAGGACTTCAAGCTTGTTAAAGAGCTGGGAATCCGCGAGACAGGTATTCTTGTATCCTGCTCCGACTACCATATATTCAATAAGCTCGGCTGGAACAGACAACAGGCCATGAAAAACTACCTTGCCGTTATCGTCGAGGCTCTTGATGCTGGCGTAGTTCCCCGCTGCCACTTTGAGGATATAACACGCGCCGACTTCTTCGGTTTTGTTCTTCCCTTTGCCGCAAAGCTTATGGATCTTTCGAGAGAATCGGGTATTCCCATAAAGATTCGTGCCTGCGACACCATGGGATTGGGTTCCTCCATTCCCGGAGTTGTTCTTCCCAGAAGCGTACAGCAGATCATGTACGGTCTTACCAATTACAGCGGAGTCCCCTCCGAACTGCTTGAGTGGCACGGTCACAACGACTTTTACAACGCCGTTCCCAATGCCGTTACATCGTGGCTGTACGGCTGCTCCTCGGTCAACACCTCGCTGCTCGGTATCGGCGAGCGTACCGGCAACACCCCTCTTGAGGCTATGGTTATCGAGTACTGCGAGCTCAAGGGCAACACCGGCGGCATGAATCTCAAGGTCATTACCGAGATTGCCGAGTACTTTGAGAACACCCTTAACTATGAAATTCCTCCCAGAACGCCCTTTGTCGGCCGTGCCTTCAACTCCACAAAGGCAGGTATCCACGCCGACGGACTGCTTAAGGACGAGGAGATTTACAACATATTCAACACCACCGATATTCTCGGACGTCCTCCCATTGTAGTTATCGACGCCCATTCCGGTCTTGCCGGCATAGCCGCATGGATAAACACATACTTTTTGCTCGACAACGCCCACAAGCTTGACAAGCGTGACCCGCGCATTATCAAGATAAAAGAGTGGGTCGACGCCGAGTACGCCGCGGGCAGAACGACCGTTATCGGCGACCAGGAGCTTGAACGCCAGATAAGACTGCATATTCCCGAGCTTCTTACAATGCGTGAAAGCCGCAGCGAATAATTTGTATACTATATATACTTACAGCCGCGTTTTACTTACGCGGCTTTTTATTTTATTAAAAGCACCGTAAAACCGCTTCAAACGGTGCTGCATAATAAAAAATTAACATTTTTGTATATTTTCTACAATTTTATATTTAATTTTTTATGTTTTGCCCTATTATTATGTGCTATATGCTGTAAAATATTATGGTCTATTGTGTATAATAAACAAGAAAAACCGTCAATAATTCAATTATAGTTTATTTTTATTGCCGTTTACGCCCGACTTAAGGCAAACGGGCATTTTCCGGCACTTGCATTTTTGAAATAATTTGTTATAATAGTATCATCCTATACAAAATATACCGAAAAAAGGCTCTCAAATTACGTTGCTTTTATACAATATTCACCTTTTTCGGTCACAAAACACTTTTTACGGATGATTTTATTCTTTGGAGGTTACCTTTTATGCAGTATCCGCTTACCAAAAAGCAGATTAACAATCTTATTGTCCAGAAGCTCTCCCACAACTTCGGTCTTACGCCCGAGGAGGCGGACAACGAGCACCTTTACAAAGCCTGTGCTCTTGCCGTAACCGATCTTCTGCGCAAGCGCCGCAAAGAGTTTTCCGCTCTTGCACAGAAACAGGACAAAAAGCGCGTTTACTATCTTTGCATGGAGTTTTTGCTCGGACGTTCCTTAAAGAACAACCTTTACAACATGGGACTTGAGGAAAACTTTAAAGATGTTCTCGCAGGCTACGGCGCAAAGCTCGACAAGCTCTATGAATGTGAGCCCGACGCGGGTCTCGGCAACGGCGGTCTCGGCCGTCTCGCCGCCTGCTTTATGGACGCCCTGGCTTCTCAGGGCTATATTGCCACCGGCTATTCCCTGCGCTATGAATACGGAATTTTTAAGCAGAAAATTGTTGACGGCTGGCAGACCGAGCTTCCCGATTTCTGGCTGCCCGGCGGAGATGTATGGCTTATTCCCCACACCGAGGATAAGGTCGAGGTTAAATTCGGCGGCCACATCGACGAGAGCTGGGAGGGCGGCTTCCACCACGCCGAACACCGCAACTATGATAAAATCACCGCCGTGCCCTACGATATGATGATCTCCGGCAAGGGCGGCGGAGTTTCCTGTCTGCGCCTGTGGGCGGCGGTCAGCGAAGAATTTGATATGAACCTCTTTAACGAGGGCGACTATCTGCGCGCCATCGAGCGCAAGGCTATGGCTCAGTCGCTCACTCAGGTTCTTTACCCGGGCGACAACCATCCCGAAGGAAAAAGTCTGCGTCTTTCTCAGCAGTATTTCCTTGTTTCGGCATCCATTCAGGATATTATCAAGCGTCATCTGCGCACTCACCGCACACTTAACAACCTGCCCGAGGCTATGGCTATCCATATCAACGATACCCATCCCGCTCTGGCCATTCCCGAACTTATGCGCGTGCTTATCGACGAATGCGGCTACGGCTGGGAGAGCGCCTGGAACATTGTTTCCAAGACCATCGCCTACACCAACCACACCGTTATGTCCGAGGCTCTTGAGTGCTGGGGCGAGGAGCTCTTTAAGACAAAGCTGCCCCGTATCTATCAGATCACCATGGAGATCAACCGCCGCTTCTGCGACGAGATGACGGTACGCACCGGCTATGACAGAGACAAGGTCGAGCACATGGCAATCGTCAATCAGGGCTTTGTCAAGATGGCGAACCTTGCCGTCGCCTCCTGCCACAAGGTAAACGGCGTTTCTCAGCTCCACAGCGATATTATTAAGGACGACCTCTTTAATAATTTCTACACCATGATGCCCGAAAAGTTTACCAACGTAACAAACGGCATCGCATACCGCCGCTGGCTGTGCCAGTCCAACCCCGGACTTACAGCCCTTATTACCGAGCTTATAGGCGACAAGTTTATTCTTGATGACGGAGCTCTTGAGGAGCTTATCAAATATAAGGACGATCCCGCGGTTCTTCAGAGGCTTGCCAAGATTAAGAGAGAAAACAAGGAACGCATTGCAAAGTATATCCTTGAAAACAACGGCGTAAAGGTAAACCTCGACTCAATCTTCGACGTTCAGGTCAAGCGTCTGCACGAGTATAAGCGTCAGCACCTCAACGCTCTGCACATTCTCGCCCAGTATCACTACATTCTTGACCATCCCGATGAGGACGTAACGCCTAAGACCTACATCTTCGGCGCAAAGGCTGCCTCGGGCTACTTTATGGCAAAGCAGATAATCAATCTTATCGTTTGCCTCGGCAATATGATAAACAACGACCCGAGAGTAAAGGATAAATTAAAGGTTATCTTCCTTGAGGACTATCGCGTTACCGTTGCCGAAAAGCTCATTCCCGCGGCCGAGATAAGCGAGCAGATCTCGCTGGCCGGCAAAGAGGCTTCGGGTACCAGCAATATGAAGTTTATGATAAACGGCGCAATAACCCTTGGCACCGAGGACGGCGCAAACGTCGAGATTCACGAGGCTGTCGGCGACGACAATATCGTTATCTTCGGTATGTCCGCAGGCGAGGTCACCGAGCTACGCAAAAAGGGCTACAATCCCCGCGTTTACAACAACAATCTTATTCTGCGCCGCTGCCTTGACGGTCTTAATTCCGATATCGGCGGCAAGAATTTTTCTTCGATAGCCTCCGACCTTCTGACCCGCGACCCCTATATGGTTCTGGCCGACTTTGAGGATTACTGCCGCGCTCACAAGCGTGCCATTGCGCTTTACAACGACCCCGAAAAGTGGAATTCCATGTCCCTTGTCAACATAGCAAAGGCAGGCATATTCTCCGCCGACCGCTCTATCCGCGATTACGCGCAGAATATCTGGAACACCACCCCTGTTGACTTTAACGCAAAAGCAGAGCCCAGAAAGGCCGCTAAAAACAATAAAAAATAAAGCACAAAAAATCCTCTCAAATCAGACGATTTGAGAGGATTTTTATACTTAAGCGATCATATTTAACTTCTATTTCAGGTTAGGATGTTTTTTTCTCAGTTTGACAAGCTTTGCATGAGCGACATCCGAGCCTAGCCTGGTGGCTTGATCATAGTACCTGTCGGCTGTTTCATAGTCTGTACTGTTCCCGGTTCTGCGAGCCTTTTTAAAAGATGCGTCGCCCAAATCAATGCAGGCCTCCTTCACATCCTTTTCTGCGGCAAGCTTAATACATTCCTCAGCTTTTTCATCCTCGTTCCGGGAACGGAAAACCTTGCCCAAAGCGTAAATAAGCGCAGGATTTTTTTCGTTTTTTATATTTGCATAAAGATCCTGACGCAGTCTGTCCGCTTCCTGAGTGCAATATGTTTTAACATTACCGGTATTTGCGTTAGGCGTGACAACACCGCTGCTGTAAAGGTTTGCAAGGTTAAACTTGGCAATGCTGTTGTTTTTTGCACGCTCATAAAAATCAATCGCCCGGTTATAATCCACGTCTGTACCTGAACCCAGTTCTGACATATATCCGCAGAACAGACTTGCCAGCTCGTTCTTTTCGTCAGATGACTTTTTATAAAGATTGAAAGCCGCCCTTTTATTTTCCTTGCACACCTGCTGGAACCAGCCCATAAAAAGGTATTCCTCGGCAATGTGTTTCTGGAAGCTTTTGTAAAGCTCTTGCGCGCGTTTATTAAAGTCATCCGGATTCTTTTCCGCATCAATGGCAAAAACAGCAGAGAGCGCAGATTTTAACGAGAGGTCGTAAACATCACGCATGGTTTTTGCCGCCTCGTTCTTATCCATCGGTTCATAATTGACAGTCTTGTTTTTTCCCGACGAGCGGGTTATCTGTGGGGTCCATGCCCCTGAGGTAAGAGCCCCGTCCGAAAGTGCGAGAATGCGTATTTTCTTATTACTCTCCGCGCCCTTTTTCAGTTCAAAACTGCCCTCGTCAAACAGACGAGCCGCAGTTTCCGCGGTAACATTGCCCTTCTGTTTTGTCTCAACAACAACCGGCTTGACACTTTTTGGCTTTTCATAAATAGAATCGAAGGTAAAAGGATTGACACCTGCACGAGGTTTTTTCGCCATGTGAAATCGGCTCCTTTCTGCTTGTGTAGTTTTTTCTCCATTTCACCCGTCTGAATTTCTTTTATCATATCACTTTGAATAACGTTATTCAACTGTTTTTTAATATTCTTTTTATAATTTGTTCACATTCACAAAGTAACTTGTTTTTTTTTAGTAATCTCGTCAACTGTCTAAAGCTATGTGATAATTATATGATTGCCAAATAAAAAAAAGGTGGAAAATCCACCTTTTTTCTTATTTTTGAATATAACAATAAAGCGTCTTGTGAGTAACAGCCTGAACTCCGCCCAAAACATATACCATACCTGTTTTTGAACCGATATAGTTTAATGTTTCTTCGGAAGCACCGGTAGAATCCGCAAGAATTATCGGCGCGCCGATTTTAGCCGCGAAAACTCCGCCGGCCAGCGCATCCGGGAAGGCCGTGCCCGTAGCAAGAACAACATCGCCGCCCTCAAAAATCGAGCTGTAGCCGGAAACTATCTTGAACGCGGTATCGTATCTTGTATTTCCGCTGATTCTTGTTACGTTCTTAATTCCGCTGTCAAGCAGAATGCCCTCTGCCGATTCTCCAACCGCCATTTCACCGCCCAGTATAACGGCTTTTTCAGGCTGTGAAGACTTAATATATCCAAGAGTTACAGGGTCGATCTTGCCGTCTGCGTCCGCAAAGAATATCGGAGAGCCGTTAATGGCCGCTACCGAGCTTGCCGCCAGTGCATCGGGATAGTTATACGCACAGGTTACAAACACCTCTTTGGGACTGGTTCCCGTAACCTCGGCAAGTTTTTCGGCTATTGCCACAGCCGTCTGGAAGCGGTTTGTTCCGGAAAGTCTTTCAACCGAATAACCGCAGGAAATCAGCTTTTTTTCGATAGAGTCAGAAACAGCCGACTTGCCTCCCAGAATGATAATCTTTTTTGTACCGAGGGCAACTATCTGCTTTTTGACATCGCCCTCAAGGTCGCCGTTGTTTGCCGTCAGAAGAATGGGAGCATCCAAAGCATAGGCAAGGGTGCTGCCCGCAAGTGCGTCGGCAAAGGAATATGCATTGGAGATAATTACGGTCTTTTGACCGCTTCCGCTGGAAGTCAGAGCGTTTTGCAGCTCATTTGATATGCGAATTGCCGTGTCAATACGGCTTGTGCCCGCTATACGGCTGACCCTTGAAAGATCCGCGTCATATACCTGCCATGAAGCCTTGCTGCTCTGCGCAGACGCGGATTTTGCCTTGTCTGCATAAGCGGTTACGCTGGCCGAGTATTCGCCGGGAGCGGTACACTTGAATACATAATTGGAAGCGTTTACGGTTGTGCTTTCAACAAGCGAGCTTCCCTTATAAATCTTAACGTCATAAATTCCGGTGTTTTGTCCACTCATTTTTAATGTAACGTTTTCTCCTGCGAGAATAACGTCCGTGTTCACCGAAAGATTTGCTGTCACCGTAACCGGGACGGGATCCTTGCCCTTGTTGTTTGTGTCATAGATCCAAAGGGAATAATCGCCGCTGCGGGAACGGAGAATGTTTGAAAAATGGCTGAATGTGCAGTAATAAAGTCTTATGACCAGATTGCTGCCGTCTTCACTTAAAAAGTAAAAACCGTTGTCGTCCTGTGTCAAATAAATTATGGAATGAACGCTTGAATATCCGCTGTAGGAATAGTAGAAACGGACATGCTCGCCCGGGTCGGCATAGCTTGCAAAAAATGATTTTACCTGGCTTGCCGAAGGCTTGCTTCCGTAACCGAGGTACAGCTTTGTACCTACATTTGCGCGAGAATAAACCGAAGCAAAATAAGCATACGAGCAGCATCCCCACGCGACGCTGGGCCAGTGAACGGTTTTACCCAGCCCGCTGTCTGTGCAGGAGGTAATGCCGTTTCCGCTGTTGCCCTTGATCCACTTTTTACCGCCGATGTCGGTAGGGCGGTAGGTGGCCTTGAACAGAAGGTTGTAGATCTTCTGCGAGGTTTCCGCGGTGGTACGCTTTTTCACCTGCGAGTAAACAGCGTTAACCTGGTTGGAGTTGACCGCCCTTGCAGTAAAGTAAGGACCGGTTTGCGCCGAGAGCCCCAAATTCTCAGCACCAACCGCAGTAACGCAGCTAAGCGCAAGTATAAGCACGGCTAAAACAGCAGCCGTACTCCTTATTAAATTTTTCATTTCTTAACTCCTTTTGAATGGACGTTCCCTATAATACCACCTTTTGTCTCATTTGTCAAATTTTGACACTGTATTTTGTATAAACCAACAAAAAAACAAGAAAATCCCCGCGGATTTTGTCATCCGCGGGGATAAAACTATCTAAAAATCAGTTGTCGTTTACATCATTGAAATCATCGGAAGTACCTGCGCCGCTCATATCGGGGCCGGGCTGACCGCCCATATCGGCACCGCTTGCCTGAGCCTGCTGATAGAGCTGCTCGGACAGCTTGTAAAGCTCCTGCTTGACAGCTTCGGTCTTTTCCTTGACCTCTTCCACCGAGCCGGTGTCCTTGATGCTGCGAAGCTGTTCGATCTTTTCCTTGACAGCCTGCTTGTCGGACTCGGAAACCTTATCGCCGATATCACCGAGGGTTTTTTCGGTCTGGAAGATGATGTTATCGGCCTCGTTGCGGGTATCGACCTCTTCACGGCGCTTCTTATCCTCTTCGGCATACATTTCGGCGTCCTTAACAGCCTTGTCGATATCCTCCTTGGACATAGATGTGGAGGAAGTGATTGTGATATGCTGCTGTTTGCCTGTGCCCTTATCCATAGCGGTTACGTTAACAATACCGTTTGCGTCGATATCGAATGTAACCTCGATCTGGGGAATCCCTCTGGGAGCGGGAGCAATGCCGTCAAGGTGGAACTCGCCCAGAAGCTTGTTGTCTCTGGAGAACTGGCGCTCGCCCTGAAGCACCTTGATGTCAACCGAGGTCTGGCCGTCGGCCGCAGTAGTAAATACCTGGCTCTTCTTTGTTGGAATGGTTGTGTTTCTCTCAATGATCTTTGTGCAGACCTCGCCCATTGTCTCGATACCGAGCGAAAGGGGAGTTACGTCGAGCAGCAGAAGTCCGCCGACCTCGCCGCCGAGAACGCCTGCCTGAATAGCGGCGCCGATAGCTACGCACTCATCGGGGTTGATGCCCTTAAAGGGCTCTTTGCCGATAAAGTTCTTAACAGCGTCCTGAACAGCGGGAATTCTTGAGGAACCGCCTACCATGAGCACCTTGTCTATCTCGGAAACCGAAAGTCCGGAGTCGGAGAGCGCCTGGCGAACGGGACCCATTGTTTTTTCTACAAGGTCTGCCGTGAGCTCGTTGAATTTTGCTCTAGTAAGGGTTGTTTCAAGATGCTTGGGGCCTGTGGCGTCGGCTGTGATAAAGGGAAGGCTGATTGTTGAGGTCGTAACGCCGGAGAGCTCGATTTTTGCCTTCTCGGCGGCCTCTTTAAGTCTCTGCATAGCCATTTTGTCGTTGCGCAGATCAATGCCGTTTTCGGTCTTGAACTGGTCGGCAAGCCAACCGATGATTCTGTTGTCGAAGTCGTCGCCGCCCAGACGGTTGTTGCCGGCAGTTGCGAGAACCTCCTGTACGCCGTCACCCATTTCGATAATGGAAACATCGAATGTGCCTCCGCCAAGATCGTAAACCATTACCCTCTGGCTCTCCTGCTTGTCGATGCCGTAGGAAAGAGCGGCAGCAGTAGGCTCTTTGATAATTCTCTTTACGTCGAGACCGGCGATTTTGCCGGCGTCCTTTGTAGCCTGACGCTGAGCGTCGGTAAAGTAAGCGGGAACTGTGATAACAGCAGATGTTACAGTCTCACCGAGATAGCTCTCGGCGTCCAGCTTGAGCTTCTGCAGAATCATAGCAGAAATTTCCTGGGGTGTATACTTTTTGTCGTCGATAGAAACGGTGTAGGAAGATCCCATCTCACGCTTGATGGAAGATACCGTTCTCTCGGGGTTTGTAATTGCCTGTCTTTTTGCTACCTGACCTATCATTCTCTCACCGGTTTTAGCGAAAGCTACAACCGAAGGAGTTGTACGGGAGCCTTCTGCGTTTGCGATTACTACGGGCTCGCCGCCTTCGATAACGGCTACGCATGAGTTGGTTGTTCCAAGGTCAATACCTATTGTCTTTGCCATAATTAATTACCTCCATAAAATGTAAGAAGATTTATATTTACAAAACTTATCAGTTTGCTACCTGAACCATTGCGGGACGGACAACTTTTTCGCCAAGCTTATAGCCCTTTTGGAGAACCATTGAAATCACGTTTTCGTCAAAGTCCTCAGATTCTATGTGGCTTACCGCGTTGTGAATGTTGGGGTCAAACTGCTCTCCTACCTCGCCGAATGCAGTAACGCCGAGCTTTTCAAAGGTGGCCTTGCTCTGCGTGTACGCCATCTCCACACCTTTTAATATTTCGGCAGGATCGGTATCGGGCGAAACCCCGACAGCCCGCTCGAGATTATCGAGCAAAGGCAGAAGCTGCTCAACCGTCATCGCTTTTGCGTCGGAAACAAGGGTCTGACGTTCTCTTGCCGTGCGCTTTCGGAAGTTATCATACTCCGCCATTGTGCGCAAAAGAGTGTCTTTTATGGCGGCAAGCTCCTCCGCGAGCGCCGAAACCTCATCAAATTCCTCTTCGGCTGTTTCTTCACAGGCTACATCGGACTGTTTTTCCTCGATATTCTCATCGATCTGTATATCAT
>JAFRVM010000160.1 GCA_017438505.1 Clostridia bacterium
GAGAGGACCGGGATGGACGCACCGCTGGTGCACCAGTTGTCACGCCAGTGGCACAGCTGGGCAGCTAAGTGCGGAACGGATAAACGCTGAAAGCATCTAAGCGTGAAGCCGACTCCAAGATGAGATATCCCACAGAGAAAATCTGGTAAGGACCCATGTGGACTACATGGTTGATAGGTTGCATGTGTAAGCGTAGTGATACGTTCAGCTAGGCAATACTAATAGTCCGAGGGCTTGACCATTTTCATCATTTGTTTCTTCTTTGTTCAGTTTTGAGGGTGCATATATATTGCTTTTAAGGGTCATTCCAATCGGAATGGCTTTTTATTTTACCTTTAAAATTCTTATTAACAGCAAAAAGCCCCGTCACTAAAAATGACGGGGCTTTGATTCTTTAATTTCAGGCGAAGCAGGCTAGAAGTTCATCTGTTTTGTCAGTCTTTTCCCATGCTACGCCTAAATCTTCACGTCCAATGTGGCCGTATGCTGCAAGCTGGCGGTAAATGGGCTTGCGGAGGTCGAGATTTTTGATGATCGCGGCGGGACGCAGGTCGAATACCTTCTTGACGGCTTCGACAAGCTGCTCATCGGAGTATTTGCCGGTGCCGAAGGTGTTGACAAATATCGAAACAGGGTGCGCAACGCCTATGGCATATGCAACCTGGATCTCGCATCGCTCGGCAAGACCGGCAGCAACAATGTTTTTGGCAACATATCTTGCGGCATAACAGGCACTGCGGTCAACCTTTGTGGGATCTTTTCCGGAGAAGGCTCCGCCGCCGTGGCCGGCCGCTCCGCCGTATGTATCGACGATTATCTTTCTGCCTGTAAGACCGGAATCTCCGACCGGACCGCCTATTACAAACCGACCCGTGGGGTTAACAAAAATCTTGATTTTGTCATCGACCAGTTCGGCGGGAAGAATAGGAAGGATAACCTCTTTGATTAAATCCTTTCTAATCTGCTCAAGGGTTACGTCGGGGGAGTGCTGGGTGGAGACAACAACCGTGTCTATGCGGCAGGGCTTGCCGCTTTCATCATATTCAACCGTAACCTGGGTTTTGCCGTCGGGACGAAGATATGTAAGAGTTCCGTTGTGTCTAACCTCGGCAAGGCGCTTTGCCATTTTGTGGGCAAGGGAGATGGGCAGGGGCATAAGCTCGGGAGTCTCGGTGCAGGCGTAGCCGAACATCATACCCTGATCGCCTGCGCCGGTAAGGTCGAACTCGTCGCCTTTAAGACCGTTCTGGATCTCGTTTGATGTGTTTACGCCCATTGCTATGTCGGGGGACTGCTCGTCCAGAACCGTGAGAACAGCGCAGTTTTTGCCGTCAAAACCCATCTCAAGGCCTGTGTAGCCAATTTCGTTGATGACATTTCGTGCGATTGTGGGAATATCAACATAGCATTCTGTGGAAATTTCGCCCATAACGAGCACCATACCTGTTGTAGCGATTGTCTCGCAGGCAACGTGGGCGGTGGGATCCTGAGCGATGATTGCGTCAAGTACAGCGTCGGAAATCTGGTCGCAGACCTTGTCGGGATGACCTTCTGTTACAGATTCCGATGTGAAAAAGTGATGTGCCATTTTTAATTTCTCTCCTTTTTTTGTAAAAAAACCGCACCCGTTTTAACCGGATGCGGATAAGCTTTTCTTATCTTTCGGTCAAAAACCGCAGGAATTGGCACCTTGCAGATGTAGGTTGCCGTGACGTCGCAGGGCCTGTACCCTCGGTCACTCTTGATAAGTGATATTCATTTTTATATAGTATATACCGTTATGTATTATTTGTCAAGCGTTTTTACAAGATTCATTCCTCTGAAAACAGGCAGCAGCAGTTTGTAAAGCAGAGCCGAAATAATGCAGTTGAGTACTGATTTGATGGCGTTGAAGGGAATAATTGCAGGCAGCAGCATCTGTTTTACAGCCTCGACAGGAGCGCCCATAAACATGGGGGTGAGGATGAGATTCATAGGAATCATAATTGCAACCATGGCAAGACAGCCCAGCACCATAGCGGGGATAAGCTTTTTGTAGGATTTGTCGTTTTTGCAGATAAGTCCGATTATAACAACCATAGCTCCCGAGGCGATAAAATGCATAACAAGACCGATGATTCCGTTTCCGCCGAATGCAAAAGCCTGAACGACCGAGGTTACAAGCAACACGGCAAGTCCCGGAACAACGCCGAAAAGCAGCGTAGCGATAATTATGGGAATATCCGCCATGTCATACTCTAAAAAGGGAGCGGAGGGAATAAGCGGAAAATGTACAAAAGCTACTAAAACAACCGAGATTGCGGCAAACATTGCAAGAACGCTGATGCGAAGCGCAGTATTCTTTTTTTCCATCGAACACCAAAACCTTTCAAAATAAAATAAGACCCCGAAGCATTTATACTTCGGGGTCTTTAATAAGCTTAAAAGTTCATCTCTTCTATCATCCGGACTATAACCGTCGGCTTTGGAATTTCACCAAATCAGCCAAAAAGGCTCGCGGGCTTTAACCGCCGGTGGAGAATTTCACTCCGCCCCGAAGAGGATTATTAACTTAAAAGAAATTAGCCGTTGATAGCTGTAACAACGCCGGAACCAACAGTTCTGCCGCCCTCACGGATAGCAAAACGGAGGCCTTCTTCGATAGCGATGGGAGTGATAAGCTCAACATCCATCTCTACGTTATCGCCGGGCATGCACATCTCTGTGCCAGCGGGGAGAGAAACAACGCCTGTAACGTCAGTAGTTCTGAAATAGAACTGAGGACGGTAGTTGTTGAAGAAGGGAGTATGACGGCCGCCCTCGTCCTTGGTAAGAACGTAAACCTGACCGTGGAACTTGGTGTGGGGGTTGATTGTGCCGGGTTTGCAAAGAACCTGACCTCTTTCGATCTCTGTTCTCTGAACACCGCGGAGAAGTGCGCCGATGTTGTCACCTGCCTCAGCGTAGTCGAGGATCTTTCTGAACATCTCGATACCGGTAACAACTGTCTTTCTTCTTTCCTCAGTCAGACCGATGATTTCAACTTCGTCGCCGGTCTTGAGCTGTCCGCGCTCTACTCTACCGGTAGCAACTGTGCCGCGGCCGGTGATGGTGAAAACGTCCTCAACAGGCATAAGGAAGGGAAGGTCAGCCTTACGCTCGGGAGTGGGGATGTACTCGTCAACAGCGTCCATAAGCTC
>JAFRVM010000161.1 GCA_017438505.1 Clostridia bacterium
CATATTTTCGGGCTGTTTTATCTCCTTGACTCCGAGCGCCTGCGCCTGCGCGCGCAGGCGGGATATCCCGAGAAGGGAAATAATGCCCTCGGGAGGATCGCCGAAGCGGTCGCACAGCTCGTCGATAATATCCTCCTCATCGTCCTGCGTTCTGACCGCCGCGATGGCGCGGTACATATCAAGCCGCTGACGAAGGGAGGGGATGTAAGTCTCGTCGATTCTCGCGTCGGTGCGAATGTCGATAAGGCACTCTCTGTCGGTCGGTTTTTCCGGCTCGCCCTTTTCCTCGCGGATAGCGTCCTCAAGCAGTTTCAGGTACATATCGTAACCTACCGCTTCCATGTGACCGTGCTGTGCAGCGCCCAGAATGTTGCCCGCTCCGCGTATTTCCATATCGCGCATGGCAATTTTAAAGCCCGCTCCGAACTCGGTAAACTCGCGCAGAGCCTCAAGCCGCTTTACGGCGGTCTCGTTGAGCTCCTTGCCCCTTGTAAAAGTAAGATAGGCGTAAGCTCGACGGGAGGAACGTCCTACCCTGCCCCTTATCTGATGAAGCTGGGCAAGACCTAATCTGTCCGACTGTTCAATAATAAGTGTATTTACATTGGCGACATCCACGCCTGTTTCTATTATAGTGGTGCATACAAGCACGTTTATCTCGTTGTCGATAAGTCTGCGCCAGGCTTCGCTTATTTCCTCCTCGCTCATTCTGCCGTGGGCAACGCCTATTCTCGCCTCGGGCACAAGGGCGGAAATGTGCGCCGCGCAGGAATCTATCGTATCAATAAAATTGTGCATATAATAGACCTGACCGCCGCGCCGCAGCTCGCGCCGTATGGCTTCGGCAATAATTCCCGGGTCGTACTCGAGAACGTAGGTCTGAACAGGGTGCCTGTCGCGCGGGGCTTCCTCAATTATCGACATGTCCCTCATACCAGAAAGAGCCATGTTGAGGGTTCGGGGAATGGGAGTTGCGGTCAGAGTTAAGCAGTCAATATTTTTAAAGCGCATCTTGAGCTTTTCCTTTTGAGTTACTCCAAACCGCTGTTCCTCGTCCACTATAACAAGTCCGAGCTTTGAAAACTCAATGTTTTTATTCAGCAGTGTGTGGGTGCCTATGACAATATCTACCGTGCCCTTTTTAAGTCCTTCGGTTATCTCCTTTTTCTCCTTGGCGGGGGTATAGCGCGAGAGCATTTTTACCGTGACCGGAAAGCCCTCCATTCTGCGCAAAAAGGTGTGGTAGTGCTGACGGGCAAGAATGGTCGTGGGCACAAGCACCGCTACCTGCGCCGAATCGCTCACGCATCTGAATGCCGCGCGCATGGCAACCTCTGTTTTGCCGAAGCCCACATCTCCGCAAAGCAGTCTGTCCATGGGCACGGTAGACTGCATATCGCTGCATATCTCCGAAGCGCACCGAAGCTGGTCATCGGTCTCGACAAACTCAAAATTAGCCTCAAAATCACGCTGCCACGGAGTATCCTCGGGAAAAGCGTGGCCTTTTTGCTTCATTCTCTCGGCGTAAAGGGCGGTAAGCTGTTTTGCTATATCCCTGACAGCTGCACGAACTCTGCTCTTTGTCCTAGTCCAGTCGCCAGAGCCTATCGAGCTGAGCTTAATCAACGCGTCCTCTTTTGCGCCTATATATTTTGTAACCAGATCCATCTGGGTTACCGGAACATAAACCCTGTCGTCGCGGGCGTATCGTATCTTAATAAATTCTTTGGGCACGTCACGGTCGCCGTTTTTGACCTTAATGGTCTGAATACCCTCAAAAACGCCTATGCCGTATGTGGAATGAACAACGTAATCTCCCGGCGAGAGTTCGGCGAGAGAAAAAATCTCCTTGCCCCTGTTTTTCTTTTTGCGGGCGGTTTTTCCGAGGCCGTAAGCTCCCCGGTAATCGCCGTAACCGCTGCGCGCGACGGTGAGAAGTCCGAAATACGCCCCGGGATAATCCATTCCCGCCGAAAGAGCGCCTTCGCAGACGTAGACCCTGCCGAGCGACACCGAGCCGGGCTTTACCGCCTTTTCTGCCGGCAGACCCTCGCTTTTTAAATCGGAAACGATGCCGTCGATGTTTTTCTCGTTGCCGGCAAGCACCACAACCGCCATTTTTCGGGCAAGCATGGCGCGTACATCTTCGGTAAGGATATTGAGCGTTCCCGTCCACGCGGGCATCTGCGCTGCGGTGACGTTAAGAAGGGTCTTTATCGAGGTTTCGTACCCGCCGGTGGCGAACACGTTTAAATAAACCGCTCTGTCCTCGAGCAGAAAATAAAAATCCGAGCTCTCCATTGCGTAGGGCCCGAGACCCTCGCACAGCGTTCCGTCCTCCAAAAAGCCCTTTATATCCTCGCCCAGCTGCCACTCGAAGGTGCGGATCCTCTCTTTTACCTTTGTGTTTTCGCTTACAAATATAAGCCCTTCGTGGTAATCGAAAACGGTCGTACCGCCCGGGTAAATAAGAGACATATATTTATCAAACGAGCCGGGACGGATTCCGGCTCTCAACTGTTCGGCCTCCTCGAGCAGTTTTTCCCTTGCCGGCTGCTGTTTCTTTCTGGTAAGCTTTTTGGCTATATCCTCAAGCTTTTCTGCGAGCTCGCCGAGATAGGGCGTGTAGACCTCGTTAGATGGCAGGATTTCCACGCTCGGCGCAAGCTCCCCCCTGCGCTGGGTCATAATGTCGAAATATGCCATCGAATCAATTTCGTCGCCCCAGAATTCAATGCGCACGGGCTGCTCGCTGTCGGGAGAAAAGAGGTCGACAATGCCGCCGCGTCGGGCAAACTGACCCGAGCCCTCCACCTGCTCGCACTGCTCGTAGCCCGAAGCAATAAGCGCTTCGGTAACCTTTTCCACCGACACGCTCTGCCCCGTTTTAAGACTAAGCTTGAATTTTTCAATCGCCGAGGGAGGAACGGTAAACTGCAGTGCCGCGTCGGGGCAGCAGACAACCGCCGTGTAATCCCCCGCCATCATTTTTGAGAGGATTTCCATGCGTATGTGCTCAAACTCACGCGACTGTCCCTTTGAGGTGCGGAAATTAAAGTCCCTCGCGGGGTAAAAATACGCCTTCCCGCCCATCGCGTCGATATCAAGACACAGCCTTTGCGCTTCGGCTTCGTCCGAGACAACCACCAGCGCCTTTTCGTCAAGCCTTGTACATAGGCCATGGATAAAATGCGCTTTGTGAACTGCCCCGAGACCGTTTACGCAGGCCGGCAGTTTTCCGGTCTTTACCGAGCTTTCAAGCTCGCAAAATTCTGTTAAATTGGAAAGAATATTTGAAAAAAGTTTCATTTATTTATCCTCTAATACGCCTATTATATCAAGTACCTCGCGTGCGTTTTCGCAAATAAAGTCGGCTCGGGCATTCTCCAGCACCTCTCTGCTTCGAAATCCCCATGTAACGCCGATGCACTTTAGTCCCGCGTTGTGAGCGGTTTGAACGTCGGTTGCGCTGTCACCTATATAAATAGTATCGTGCAGGTCTGCTCCGAGGATTTTTGCAGCAGCAAGCACCGAATCGGGACAGGGTTTGCGGCGTATACCGCCGCCTTCGCCCACCGCGCAGGTTATTTTATCTCCGTAAAACTTACCGATAAGATACTTTGTCGCAAGGTCGTATTTATTGGAGGCAACCCCCATTTTTATACCCGCACCGTAAAGCCTGTCGACTATCTCCACTGCCTGAGGGAAGGCTGCTGTGAGGTTATCCATGTGGCTCTCGTAGTAGCTTTTAAAAAGTTCCCTGCACTTTATTACCGTCTGCTCGTCGGTGTTTTGAGGAAGACTTCTTTTAAGCAGCAAAAGTATTCCGTCTCCAATTCTGCTTTTGACCTGCTGCTTGGTCGAATGTCCGAACCCGAGGGTTTCGCAGGCAAAGTTTACGCTGTCGGTAAGGTCGCCGAGAGTGTCGAGCAGCGTGCCGTCCAAATCAAAAATAACGCATTTATAATTCATTTATTACACACCTTAAAGGGCAGGATTTTTAAAACCCTACCCTCAAATTTGTTGTTTTACCTATTAAATATCCCCAGCGATTAAGTCCTGAACGCTCTGTCTGTAAACAATCAGTCTCGGCTTACCGTCCTTTATCATTATAACGGCGGGGCGTGCAAAGCGGTTGTAGTTGGAAGCCATGGAGAAATTATACGCGCCCGTGCTGAGTACCGCAACGGTATCGTTGTTTTTAAGCTCGGCAACCTTCATATTCTCGCCGATAAGATCGCCGCTCTCGCAGCATCTGCCCGCAAGTGTTATTACAGAATCCTCGGGGGCGTTTGCACGGCAGGCGTTGACTATTTTATACTCCGATTTATACAGAGCGTATCTCGGGTCTTCGTACATGCCGCCGTCAATAAGAACATACGTTCTTATGCCTGGGATATTCTTTACCGCGCCGACATTGTAAAGGGTAATGCCTGTTGCGCCGACAATCGAACGTCCCGGCTCGATGGAAATTTCGGGAGCGATTATGCCCAGCTCGGCGCTCTTTTCCTTGATGACCGCCGAAACCCTCTTTAAATATTCGCCAAAGGGAGCGGGGTTGTCGCTTTCGGTGTACTTAATTCCGAAGCCGCCGCCAAGGTCAAGCTCCTGTGTGACAAAGCCTGTTTCTTCCTTTACTTTGGCTATAAACTCCAGCATAACGCGGGCGTTGTGCTCAAAGGGCTCGATATCGAAAATCTGCGAGCCTATGTGGCTGTGGAAGCCTGTAAGATTAAGGTTTTTACAGTCCAGAGAATACTTTACCGCTTCCATTGCTTCGCCTGTCTCAAGGGCAAGGCCAAACTTTGAGTCTATTTGACCCGTGCGCACAAAATCGTGCGTGTGGGCGTCAATACCGGGCTTAACTCTAAGCAGAACGTGCGGACATGTGCCGATTTCGCCGGCAAGGCGGTCTATGCGCTCAAGCTCTTCAATATTATCTGCAATTATAGCTCCGATGCCGGTTTCAATCTCAAAGTAGAGCTCTTCTTCGGTCTTGTAGTTGCCGTGCATACGGCAGTTTTTGGCGGGCACTCCCGCCTTTAGAGCTGTGTAATACTCGCCCATTGAGCAAACGTCAAGCTTCAGCCCTTCCTGAAAGGCTATGCGGCACATCTCAAGACAGCAAAAAGCCTTGCTTGCAAAGCACACGCTGCCCATGCCGTCGTAATACTCGTTCATAGACTGAGTAAAAGCGCGGCAGTTTTTTCTTATCTGATCCTCGTCCATTACATAAAGCGGAGTGCCGAAGCGCTTTGCAAGCGCAACGGTATCGCACCCGCCGATAGTCAGGTGTCCTTCTTCGTTGACACCCAAACAATCTGATACAAACATTTTTATCACCCTAATCCTTATTTTGTAACTTCCTCAATTATTTGCTGTAATTGCTGCGTACCCTCACCCGTGACCGCCGAAAAGGGAATAAGCGTAATATCTTCGCCTATCTCGCTTTTAAATGCCTCAAGCCGCTGGCTTCTCGCGGTCACTCCGAGCTTATCTATTTTAGTCAGCGCAACCACAAAAGGCGTTTGGCTGTCGATAAGATAGTTTATCATGGACATATCGTCCTGCGAAGGGGCGTGGCGGCTGTCAATAAGCTGAATAACCAGCCGCAGATCTCTGTCCGCCGCAAAATAGCCCTCCACAAGCTCTGACCAGCGGAGCTTTTCGCTTTGGGATACCTTTGCGTAGCCGTAACCCGGCAGGTCGCACAGGCGAATATCGTCCACCCTGTAAAAATTTATCGTGGCGGTCTTTCCCGGCTGAGAGCTGACCCTTGCAAGGGCTTTTCTGCGGATAAGCTTATTGATAAGCGACGATTTTCCCACATTGGAGCGCCCCGAAAATGCCACCTCGGGAAATTCAGGAGGGAGGAACTGTGAGGGCATTCCCGCCGCCGCCTCAAACCGTGCGTTTTCAAATTTCATTGCCTACCCCCACAAAACCGCGGTCGTCAATAGGGACGGATGCCGCAACGGAAATTTTGCTCTCTTTGCACGCCGGGTAGTCGAGCGCATTTTTTAGCACGGTATCCATATCCTCGGCGGTGACAAAGGTTATATGCTCGCGCACAACGGGAGCAAGCTCGGCGATATCCGAGCTGTTTGCCGCCGGAATAATGACAACATCCATACCGTTTTTGTATGCCGCCATGGTTTTTTCACGCAGTCCGCCGATGGCAAGCACCTTGCCGCGCAGAGTGACCTCGCCCGTCATTGCGACATTCGACCTTACCGGAACTTTGCAAAGCTCGGAGGCTATCGCGGTGGCTATGGTAACGCCCGCGCTCGGGCCGTCCTTGGGCACGGCGCCTTCGGGAACGTGGATATGGAGATCGATCTTTTCTTCAAAGTGATTTTTGAGACCGAGGCTTTTGCCGACGGAACGAACG
>JAFRVM010000162.1 GCA_017438505.1 Clostridia bacterium
GAATCGCGTATTGAGTTCAGAGATGATCTGGGCAAAGCTTCTCATGAGGACGCTTACAACAAGGGGCACGAGCTTGAGATCCGTTATTGCGATGCAATATCCCGCGCTGCTAAATTGATAGTTGAGAGAAAGATGAAAGGAGAGAAGAAAAATGAAAGTCTGCCATATCTCCCGCATAACGATCGTGACGTATTCCAACTGAGTGCGCAGCTTATAATTATCAATCGCTTTAGTCTATATTCCATTCATGCGGTAAATACAAAAATAAAGACGGTGACAAAGGAGCGCGATAAGCTGACCTCCGAGCTTAATGATACCTTAAAGGAGCAGCGTCGGGTGACAGATCTGCTGAATCAGTATGAAATCTGGTGCGAGCTTAACGGTAAGCGTGACGCATCAATCGGAGAAAAGCTGAAACTGAAAATGGCTACAATGACGCTAGCCCGTCACGGTTACGAATTCCCGTCAAATGCATGGATGCTTAAATCCGAAAAGGAAAAGCTGGATCGTGAAGTTGCATCACTTCGGTTTGACCTCGAAAATAAGAACAATCTTATTACAGCTCTGCATGAAATAGTCGATACCTTCTACGAAATAGATGATCGGAGAAAAGGTGACTACGTTGAGAGACTTTATTCGCGCAATAAGGTTATTGAGGAACCGGAAGCCCAGGAAGCCGAAAAAGAAAAGCCGACCGAGCCCAAGCCGAAACCGCCTGTGCAGGATACACCCAAGCCGACACCACCTACGCCGAAGCCGCCAGTCCAGAACGTACCCAAACCGGCAGCGCCTACGCCAAAATCGCCAGTCCAGTCTGTACCCAAGCCAGCAGCACCTACGCCGAAGCCGCCAGTGCAGGACGTATCAAAGCCGATAACACCTACACCTAAGCCGCCTGTACATGATACGCCAAAGCAGGACGAGACTACACAAAAACCGCCGGAACAGACGAAGTCTCGCGGAATGAAGCGAAGATAAGGGGGTGAGCGTTTATGATTTACATATTCGGAGGCGTGCCGCCGTAGCTTTGCTATGCCCGGTCATGGGCAGCATCGGTATCCAAAAAGATATATAAACTAAACATGGCAATGAAATGATCAAGGAGGAGCAACATGAGAAGAATTCTTACAATCAAGGAAGCAGCGAAACTTATTGACGGTCTCACCGAGTATCGCATTCGCCAGATGTGCAAGTCAGGTCAGCTCCCGTGCTTTATGGCGGGCAAGAAGTATCTGATCGACGAGCAGGCACTCTACAAGGCGGTGTTCGGGGAAGTTCCCGATGATGTGAAGTCCGCATAATAGAAATACAAAAAAAGAAATATGTAACAATGAGATGCTGAAAAGCCGTACTACAACGCTATCTGTGCCTATTATAAGTCCATTATAAGACTCTGTACCGGAGATGCGATGACCATGCGATGACATAGGTCAAATGCAAAAGTAAATGCAACACTTTCGATATTTTAGCAATCATAAACCATAAAAATGGACGTTTTCGGGTTCCAAAACGGTGAATTTATTGAAGAATCCACCGAAAACAGCCTAAAAATGGTACAGCAAACAGGGCATAGCATTTTTATGTGTAAAATTTAATGCAACACCCTATTTTATGATTCAAAATCCGACCGCATTTATTCCACGGTCTATTGACAATGAGCCTCTGAAAACGTGGTATTCTGGCAGCCGCGGCAGCACCCGCCTAAAGGCGTATGCTGCCTTGCTTCCAGCCTACCACATTTTCTCCCCATTGTCAATAGCTTTCGCGGCATAAACGCTAATTTTGTGTGCAAAGGTTATTGCAACAGCAAGCGTGATTTTTGCCTTGTTTTTGCAAATCTTATTGCATCTTTTCCGTCATACCATATACATCTGTTTGACGTGCTTTTGTATTACACTTTTTCGGTACACCGAACGAGCTAAACACACAAAAACAGGGCGTTTTCGGTAGCTTAGTCAGACCGCATATACCGAATAAGCTAAACAAAAAAATAGTTACAGTTTGTGCTTTTCTTATGAAAAAGGAAAAACGGCAGCGAAACTTACCGTTGCCGTCTAATTGTTCGTGTTTTTAATGACCGATGCCGCCCTGTTTTAGGGCATCATCGTAAATGAGCCGTTTTCAGCAGTATATAAACCACTACCCTGAAATCGGGTGGTGATTCTACCCAGCTAACAGGGAGAATTATGCTCCTGTGTGCAGGGTGGTATGAATATACGGCTAATGTTACGCAGCTGCCAAATTTCCCTGTTAACAGGGCGGTTTTGAGAGCAAAAGTACACAGAAACACAACAGTTAAGGTGAACGAGGCGTTCACCGTGCCAGTATACTAAAATTGGGAGAAAAACAGCGGGTGCGGGACACCTCCGAAATAGGCGAAAACGGGTCGAAAATCGAGGATTTTTTGCGTTCTGCGCCGTTCAAAATGCACGGGTAATGATATTACCCTACCCACATATCAAAAGCGGCTC
>JAFRVM010000163.1 GCA_017438505.1 Clostridia bacterium
GGGGGGAAACTATTCGAAACGGTTCCCCCCGACGTCCTTTGTTTACTTTCCCACGTGGGAAAGTAAATGCCCCCGCGGCATGAGCGCAGACGGGCAAAGCCCGCTTCCCGTGTGTTGCTTCACAGAACTTTTTGCGACAACAATAATTTTTAATCTTACGCAAGAAAAACGGTCAGCATCGAGTGCTGACCGTTTTGGTTTGTTCTGAAGTGTTTTAGTGTATATCCTTGCGGGAATATTTTAAATAGGCGGCAAGCACGCAAATTACGCCTATCGCGCAGCCGATTGCGATTTTGCCCCCGTCAAGCGCGCAGTCGGATACAATATCCGCGCCGTCGCAGTATGCAAAGGGGGTGACGTACTTTAAAAAGTCCGCCTTTTCGGTTAGGTTTGCGATAATATTCAAAAAATACGCAAGTGCGGCTATTCCCAGACCCGCTCCGACGCTGCCTTTTCTCATAAATGCGGAAATTCCGAAGCAAATACCGGCAAGCTCTAGCTGCATAATGTAATACGCAAGGTGCAGAAGCGATAGCTCTTTCCACGGTACGTCCTCACCGACGGCAACCGCCGAGACTGCCGAAACCGCGAAAACAACAATATTAAGCGCCGTGACCTGAATCAAAACCGCGATTAGTTTTTCGGTAATGACCCTTACCCTGCTTACAGGGTGAGAGAGCAGGAAGTCGGCTGTTTTTTCCTTTTCCTCTTTGCCCAGTATTCCCACTGCGCAAAGCGCGGCAAAAAAGGCGCCGCCAAGACCAAGCACGTTTCCGCACTCGGTGGCGTAGTAGCCGATGAACGTGCCGTAATCCAGCCTGTCAAGTCCGAAAGCCTCGGTAAGCGAGCCCATGGAGGAGAACATCTCGTCCATATTCTGCATTTCGTTCTTCATATCGGGAAAAATCAAAACGCATACCGCAAGCAGAAAGGCTATCGCCGCCGTCCATATAATAAAGGCTGCTCGGCCCCGTTTAAGTTCATGCGCCAGTACGGTCATGCCTGCTCACCCTCCTTCTCGTAGTAGTGAAGAAAGACCTCCTCAAGGTCGGGCTCGGTTATGTTTACATCGCCGATCGCGCTCTCGGAAAGTCTGCCTAGCAGACGCCCGATTTCCCCGCTGTATAAAAAGACGGTATTTTCTCCCTCGGTTTTGATATCCTTGACCCCTTCAAGACCGTCAAGATTTATCTCGCCGTAAACCGAAACACGCTTCGCTCCGGTCTGTGCCAAAGCCTCAACACGGTCGCAGGCAATAATTCTGCCATCTTTTATTACCGCCGCTCTGGTGCAGTTGCGCTGAACCTCCGAGAGAATGTGACTGGAGAGAAAAACAGTCGCTCCGGCCGCGTTTCTCTCTTTTATAATATCGAAAAACTCTCTCTGCATAAGAGGGTCAAGCCCGCCCGTGGGCTCGTCGAGAATAATCAGCGAAGGTTTGCTTTGCAAAGCGCAGACAATGGCGACCTTTTTTCTGTTGCCGAAGGAGAGATCGTCCACCTTGCGGGTTGTATCAAGCTGCAGCCGCTCGCATAATCTTTTTGCCTCGGCGGAGCAGTCCTTTTTGCGCAGGTCGGCGGAAAATTTAATGATGTCCCTGACCTTCATGCCCGAATAAAACATGGCTTCCGAAGGCAGAAAACCCACCTCGCGCAAAATCTCCTTTTTTTCTTTGACAATATCCCTGCCCAGCACCTGAGCGCTGCCCGATGTAGGGGAGATAAGACCCAAAAGCGTGCGGATGGTCGTGGATTTTCCCGCTCCGTTGGGGCCGATAAAGCCGAAGCATTCGCCCTGCTCAACCGACAAATCCACGTCGATTATGCCTCTTGCTCTGCCGTAGTATTTGGTCAGTCCTGCGGTTTTGATTATCTCCATAACATCGCTCCCTTTTAAAGAATTAATGTTTCGCCGTTATTTGTTTTCTGCCGCATGAGGATTTACCTCAAGCAGCTCGGGGTTTTTGATGTACCTTTCAAGAGTTCGAAATGCCTGCGCAAAATAGCTGCCCGAAGCAATTCTCTCGTCCATAACAAGACCTATGGGCATCATGCGCTCAAAAACAATCTCGCCGCCAACCTTTTTGGGGACGTATTCCGAATTTCCCATGGTGGCGAGCATGCTTGTTGTTCCGAACTCGTAAATATGGTGGTAAATGTGGTTTGTCCTTATGCTTGCAAGGTTGGAAATGGTCATGGTAACGTGCATGGGGCTCGCATCTATTACCGCCTTGGGCATCATATTGTGCCTGTCCAGAAACTTTAAAAACTTTACCCCGAAATTGACAAGCCCCGGCACTCCCAGAAGAAACTTCATAAGCTTGTCGGTTGAGTTTGAGCCGACCGCTTTACGGTTTTCGGTAATCATCTTCATCATTTTGTCGTTGACCTCAAAGATGTTGTCGGTGGGCTCAAAGCGCACCTTGGTCATTGTGGATTCCTCTCCGCCCGGGCGAAGCACCACCATACCTACCCAAATGCCGTCGCGCTTGTAAATCTTTTTGTTTACAATAAAGTGGTTGAGCATCTCATACTCGCCGATGGTCCTGACAAACGCGGCAATAATAAGGCACAAATGGCTTATATCTACGCCCTCCTTGTGCTTTTTTCTGATGTAATCCTGCATGGGCTGATAGGGCAGATGCACGGTTATTGCATTCATTGCGTCGTATCTTTTTTCCATTACATAGGGAATGATGGAATACATCATATCAAGATTTTTGACCCTTGTTCCGTCTTTTCGTTTCATTAACAGCACCCTCCTGTAAAATTATTTTATAATTATGTAAAGTATATCTGTCTTTGTGCATTTTGTCAATATTTTTACGCAATAAAAAGGACCGATTCATACTTTTTTTGTACGATCGGCCTTTTTGCATCACAAATTAAGCTTTTATATTAATTTTGCCTTTATTTCCTCGCAAAGAGCCGCCGCGTCGCCGCACGCTCCGTCAAAGCGGAAGTCGTAATCTCCGCCGTCAAAGCTGCCGTGCTTTCTCTCGAGCATCATGGCGACCGGGGCGGGCAGATTGCCGTGCATTCTTTCTTTAAAGCGCTCTTTTATTGTTTCGAGGTCGGCGTAAACCAGAATTTTAACCGCGCCCTCGGGCAGTAGATTTATATGCTCCGCCTCGGTAATTACATATATGATATTTTCGCCCGCTACGGCTTCTTTCAGCTTTTCCTTAAACAAAATTCCGGCTTGGCTCTCGGATTTTGCCATGCGCAGGTAGTCTCTGCCGGAAAAAATCTGCCCTCCGACAGCTTTTTTTATCTCGTTTGCCAGGGTGGATTTTCCCGTGCAGTTCTCGCCGATTATTGCTATAACCATAATTGCCTCCGTTTATTAATAATTAAAGGTGTATGTTTCGTAAGAGTCGGTGTATTCGATAACATTATTTTCAAAGTCCGTCGACACCAGAAACTTGTATCTGAAACAGGAATACTTATCGTCGTCCGCCTTGAGATTGATGTCGTATTTGTCCTTAAAGGGGTCGTACAGCACCTCTACGGTCAGGGTATCGAGATAAAAACCGTCCTCGGTCCTCTCGGCGTCGTTCATAAGAAAATAATTGAGATAGAGCCTTTCTCCCTGCTCGGATTTAAGCCCCCACGTCACATCGGAATGATACCCCTTGCCGTCAAGTGTAATAAATGTCCAGGCGTGCATCATATTATCGCCGTCGGAGCCCACCTCAATAGCGTCCACCCCGCACTGCATGAGCAGATAGGCGTAAAGACCGGCAAGCTCGGTGCATATGCCGTGGTGCGTCATAAAGGTGTTGTAGGTAAAGCCGTCCCTGGTATCGTCCGGCCAGTCGTAGTTGTATGTGTATTCGGTTGCCATATAGTCGTATACCGCGAAGCACTTTTCAAAGTCGGAGTAGGAGGACTTTACGACCGAATCAAGCACCTCGGTCACATCCCGCTCAAAGGCCTGTTCTCTTTTTACAAACTCATCTTTAGGCATCTGATAGTATATCCTGCCCACGCCGTTTTCAAAAGGAACAGTGCCGTCATTGCTCTCTCCGTTGACCATCATACAGGCGGCGGGAAAGAGCTCGGAAAGGGTCACGTCGTGGATACACCACTCGTAAATCTCCCGACTGGGACACTCAAAGGTATCCTCTCCCGCGCGCAGAGCGTCAATAAGGTTGAAAAGCGCCTGCTTGTGGCTTTCGGTGTAGTATTCATCAAGTCCTGCCGCCCAGACATGAGGGTTAAAGACAAAGGGCTCTTCCTGCACGGGCGCGGCAGAGCTGACATCGCTTGTGTCCGAAATCGGTTTGGCGGTATTTGCGCACCCGGCAAGCAGCGCGGCAATCAGTAATGCGGTCAGTATTGCTTTTATTTTTTGCATTTTATCTCCTCGCTTTTGGTTTACTTTGTTTATCGTTCTCAATAATCAGATGGACTATGCCCCGTCGTAAACAGCAGATAAATCTTCGGCAAACGGGGATTTTAATTTTCCTTAATCTTATTCTTTGCTATTTCTGCCAAATCATTATATTTGAGCCCAAAAATCGCTGTCACGGTGCGCAGCGTGAATAAATGGCAATATTTACATTGTCGTCCCGGCGCGTCAGGAACACACCGCTTTGCATGGATCAGTAAATCGACTCGAAACCAAAGACAGCTTTAAGCCTTTCGATATTGATGCCGTCTCTTGCACGCCATCGATTAACCGGATAGGCAAAATAACTTTTAGACTCGGTCGGATCCCTTTCGTACTCATTTGGAAAGTAAACATCATACGAAGGGAAATCCTTGCCTGCCAGTATGCCGCAAACTCCCAATTCGCCTAGTAAAACCGCCACTTCATCTCTATTGCTTTTAAATATTTTGGCTTTTATAATGGTGTCCCTTAGCTTGCCCGCTTTATCCGTACTTTTCAGACGGTCAACGCAGGACAGTATTTCCATAAAGATTTGCCTGTCCCTGTCGGTAGGAACCACCTTGGGCAGCTTGATAAACTGCTCAAGATCATAAAGCGCATAGTTGATATGAATTTGCCCGATAATACTTCCGCCGTATTTGCACCGATCCTCGTTATATTCATTGCAAAAATTTTTACGCAATCCGTTTGTCGTAAACTCCTGCGCACGCCAACCGCATAAATAACACTCATAAGCCGCGGCGGCGAGAAATTCGTTATAGCTGTCCATAAATTCGTGCTCGGGAACCGCCTTTGCATAATAAAAGCTTCCGAGAGCGGAACGGTATTCGAGCTTGCGTGTTGACAGGCTGAAAAGAAAAGCATTTGCGATATCCTTAGGATCAATCTGTTCAAGCAAGGGTTTTATCCTGTTTAAAGTATCGGAATGGGACTCATATTCAGTTTCCATGACAAAATTCCTTTCTCGCCCCGCAGGGTATATCATTGTCGAACAGATATCCCAACTGATTCGACATGCCTTGGGTGGGTAGCGTGAATAAAAATGCACATATCAACGCTGCCCACATGACCGTCCTCATAAAGCCTATGCCGTTGAACAGAGGATACTGTCAGCAATTATTTCCCGATTGCCTGCTTTCAAATTCCCGTAACCATACAAGCCACATTTCGTCTTGTTCCTTTTCTGCTCTGGATTTGCTGTATTTCAGCGTTTCCTCGGTCAGATCCTTTGGCATTGCAGCAAGACGATTGAGTATGATTTCAGATCCGGGCCAATTCAAATCCTGCAACCACTCAAATAGAAAAGAGAGATAAGGCGCCAATTCTTCGTCGGATCTGTCTGCAATGACCTTTGCACAGGGCTCCCATACAGACTTGCTTTTCCTATTTGGAAGAAAAGGCTGTAAGAACGGGAATAGGTATTTCGCTCCTTTGGCAAGCTCAAGTCCTTGCTGTTCCCGCCGACTGTATTCTTCAGGAGTATAGGTGTTATCCCATGTAAATAAATCGTATATTTCATCAATGTTCGTCACTTATATCTCATCCCTTTCATTTGCATCTATTCTGTAGTCACGACCCGGCTCGAGACATCAATACGACTGATTCAATATGCCTTGGGACAATGGGGTTGATGAAAAAGCACATATTCACGGTGTTGCCCCAACTGTCCTCGTAAAGCCTATGCCGTTGACCTGTAAAGACAGAGCACTCAGATCGATTTCATTGTCCGGCAAACGGGAATTTGTTTTGCGAATTAAACTGTACTAGTAATTCCGCTCATGTCTCGTCTTTGTAAATATCTATTTTTTTAATGATCTCTGATGAAGCACATTTAAATGCTTCAGAATTGCGAATGTAATCAAAAAAATCTCCGTCAATATCTTCATTCCAAACAGCGTTTTTGTATTTTTGACTCTCACTGCTAGGTTTATATAAAACATCAACATGAATCTGATAATACTCTTCTTCCCCACTCGGAAGCTGTCTTACCAAAGAAAAATAGAAAAGAGGTTCTCCTGTGAAGTGGTAAGTTCCGGTTTCATATAAAAGCATATCATTTGCTATAGGCACTTCGCACATTTTTTCAAAGACATTAACTATATCAGACAATGACAAAGAATCGTTAATATTTTCTTTCAAGAAAGCGACAAGATCCTTTTCCTTTGTTTTCCTGAACCTGTCGAATAATCCCATGTTTATATAATCCTCCCTGACAATCCTGTTTTTACAGCGTCTCTACAAATCCCGATCTGTCTATCTTTTTGTCATCAATACTACCGCCTCCACATGGCTTGTTCGCGGGAACATATCAACAGGAATGACAGTTTTCGGCGAATAGTCCAGTTCATTTAAAATCTTCATATCGCGCGCAAGCGTTGCGGGGTCGCAGGAGACGTAGACTATTTTTTCCGGCTCAAACCCGGCAACCGTTTCGAGCAGCTCGGGCGAGCATCCCTTTCGGGGCGGGTCGAGGATAACAACGTCGGGGCTTATATTCTCTCCGGCAAGCATAACAGCCGCCTTTGCGGCGTCGGCGCAAATAAACCGCGCGTTTTCTATACCGTTTTCGGCCGCATTCTTTTTTGCGTCCTCAATCGCCTGCGGCACGATCTCCACGCCGATGAGCTTTTTTACGCTTTTTGCCATGGAAAGTCCTATTGTGCCCGTGCCGCAGTATAAATCGAGCAAAACTTCATCGCCCCGCAGGTCAGCGCACTGCGCCGCCAGGCCGTATAGCCGCTCCGCCTGATCGCGGTTGACCTGATAAAACGACAGGGGAGATATCTTAAATTTAAGTCCGCAGAGATAATCGTTTATATAATCCCTGCCGAAAAGGGTAACGCACCGCTCTCCCAAAATGACGTTGGTCTTTTGGGGGTTTACGTTTATTACGATGCTTTTTATGCAATCGAACTTTTCGCTCAGCCTCTTTACAAGCTCGTCGGTATGGGGAACGGGGAAGACCCGCGAGACCACGCACACCATAATTTCCCCCGTTTTAAAGCCCTTGCGAAGATAAAGATGGCGCACCGTGCCGCTGTTTTGCTCCTCGTTGTAGGGTGAAATGTTAAAATCACTCATCCAGCCGGTAAAAACAGCCGAAATTTCCTCAAATTCCGCCGGCGAGAGCTTACAGCCGCCGCAGTCGATTATCCTGTGGCTTCTCGGGGCGAAAAATCCGACCATGGGGTTGCCGTCTGCGTCGGCTCTTACCGGGAGCTGAGCCTTGTTGCGGTAAAAATCGGGCATTTGCGCGCCGACTATCGGCTCGACTTGCAGATTTTCAAACCCGCCTATGCGGGTCAGGGCGTCCTTTACACGCTGAGCCTTTATTTTAAGCTCGGCATTGTAGCTTATATGGCGGAAAACGCAGCCGCCGCATTTGCGGCTGACCTCGCAATCCGTTTCTATTCGGTCGGGCGAAGGGGTAAGGATTTCGACCGCCTTGCCGAAGGCGTAGTTTTTGGCCAGCTTTACAACAATGGCGCGCACTCTGTCGCCCTCGGCGGTGTCGGGAATAAAAATCGCCGTGCCTTCGTACCTGCCCACGCCGTTGCCCTCGGAGGTCATGCCGGTGATCTCCACCTCTATAACGTCGTTTTTCTTAATGTTCATAACGGTTTGGCTCTCCAATCAGCTATGCAGAAAATCTATGACCTGCGCCCAAAAATCCTTGTCCTGAGCGGTCATGCGCACCCAGTCTGCGTCCCTGAAATACGCTTTCTTGTCCCCAAAGGTTTTGACCTTTTTCTCCTTGACCGCCTTGTTAAAGCCGCCGAAGACCCCATTCATAAGCCGAACTGCGTCGGCGGTGTAGTTGGGGTTGTGCCCACGGTCGGTGTAAATCAAAAACCGTGCGCCCGCAGGCTTTACGGTATCTTTTATATAGCCGGTGCTATAGCTGTAGGGCATCATGGCATCGTCGGTCGAATGGGCAAAGAAATATTTTTTCTCATTGCCTGCCAGCGCGTCCAAAAGGGAGGAATTTGCGTAATCGGGGCACATTTTGTTTTCGTAGGCAAGGATTCGCTTTAGCGCGAGCTTTTTTGCGGGAAGGCGAGCGCCGCCCAGGATTCCCGCGATTATCTGCTTGACCGATATTGCGCCGGAAATTACAACGATTCTATCAATATCGGCATGATAATTTAAAATATTGCCCGCGGCATACCCGCCGAGCGAGTGTCCGACAACATAGATCTTGCCGGATTTTTGAAAAATCCCGTCTGATTTGAGCGATTTTACGGCGCTGTCGAGATCTGCCAAAAACTGCGTAAGACACAAAATGGACCGTCCTTCCGACTCAAAGCAGCCGGTGGCGTCGTAGGTAAAAACCTCAAAGCCACGTTTGCAAAGCAGGTTTATCTCGGTCATATAAGAGCGGTGACCGCCGCCCAGACCGTGGCAAAAGATTACAAGCTCGTCCTTTTTGCAGCCGTCGTAATAATAAAACTTGCCCGCCAGCCTGTTTTTGCCCGAGAAAAACTCATAATTTTCGCTGCGCAGACCCTCAAAATCATCGGCGCAAAAATATTTTATATATCCTTCGTCGTCGTATCTGTGAATAACGGCCTTTTTGTAACCGTTTGTTATAATGCCCATAAAAAACGCCTCCTTTTATCCAATATAATAGTAGCATAAAATTTGAATTTGTACAACAAAAAACAGCGCAAAACACGAGGTTTGCGCTGTTTAAAAGCACTATAATTATTTTAAGTTTATATATATTACGCGTTTGTTGCTTTTAACTGCATATCTCAACATATCGGCTGCTCCGCCCCAACTGTGAGTAACATAACTTATTATTACATCTGCCTGATCCACCATCCACCTGTTTCTCCTGACTATTGCAAGCCTTGGAGGCACTTTTTCCAAAGGAGGATAGACGGTATCATCATACAATTCTGTTTTATATTCTCTGTTGAGATACGGTAAAACCATCGTTGAGCGAATTTGAGGATAATCGGCTTTTAATAGATGTACAGCGGTTGCGGCGAGATGATCAAACGCTCCGTAGCCACCCATTAAAAACTGCTCGGTGCCATCCTCGATTAGCCGCGGTAATACAATCATAATCTTTGTCTTTAATTCGGCAGAATTGGAAATATCCCTGTGTCCGCAAAAGGTAACTATCAAATTATCACCACCTTATAAGATAATTATAGCATGATTTGGTGAATATTTCAATAATATATCACCATTTACTGCTATATCATATACACTAATTTGCCATAACTGTATCATCAAATATGGTGATACAATATTGACAAAGAGGTGGTTTTGTGAATATCCTTGAGAGGTTATCAGAATTGCAAAAACAGCGCGGGTGGTCAGATTACAAAATCGCCAAGCAAGCCGGACTGTCACCGAACACTGTATCTAACATCTATCGGCGAGGTAATATTCCGAGTCTGGCAACCTTAGAGCAGTTGTGCAAGGCTTTCGGAATCACTATGTCTCAATTCTTCGCTCAGGATGAAATGATTGAAGTCACACCGGAAGTTCGTGAGTTAATTGAAAAATGGTCTGCCCTCAATGACGAGCAAAAGTCAGCTATCTGGCAAATCATAAAGACATACGGTAGGTAATACACTAAATAAATAAACTCACGCCCCTTTGCAGGGAAACGCAAAGGGGCGTGGTTTTATATAGAAACCTCGCAGGAAAAACCGCCGGTTCACCTTATAAAAAAAACAGCGCAAAACACAAGGTTTGCGCTGTAAAAAGTGTATCGGGTTTTATTCAAAGTAAAACAGGTCTTCAAATTTTTTGTCGAGAGCTATGCAGAGTATAAGGGCAAGCTTTGCCGTGGGGCAAAATTGTCCGGTCTCGATAGAACTTATCGTGTTTCTGGACACTCCGACCATTTTTGCCAACTCAGCCTGGGACAGCCCTTTTTCTTTTCTTGCACATGCAAGATTATTGTGCAGAACAAGCCCTTCATCCATCAAAGCACCCCCACTAACTGCATAACCCATACGACCAGCATGGAGAGAGCCAAAATACCCCAGAAGACGGTCATAATCAGTTCATGCTTCTTTCGCAGACGAAGATACTTTGTCAGAAACAGTACAAAAGCCATGGAAAATAGCGCGAAGTCTGCGCCGCGATTCACATAGTGCAGTACAAAGCCGTTTACGGTGTCCACAAGAATCAGCAGCACAACGCCGATGATATATGCCGCCCATGCGCCGTTTCTTTGGGCTTCACGATCCGGGAGATCCTGCTGTCTTCCCTCGTTCTGTGCTTTTGCAAGTATTTCTTCTTTTTTCATAAATACATCTCCTTGCCAAGTTTTGTTGTCATTATTATAGCACTGCCAAGTTTACTTGTCAAGGGGTTTTGCCAAGTTTTATTTGCATTTTTTTGGCGGACGCTCTAAAGAGTCTTTTCCATCCTTACGCAGTCGAAGGTGTCGCCGTGGATTACCTCGCCGTCGGTCACGGCGTACCCGAGTTTTTCATAAAATTTTACCGCAACATCGCGGCTCTCTATTACCCCGCGGGCAAAGCCCAGCTCGCGCAGCCAGTTTTCCGCTTCCACAATTACCTGTCTGCCAAGACCCTTGCCTCGGTATTCGGGCAGCACCA
>JAFRVM010000164.1 GCA_017438505.1 Clostridia bacterium
GCACGAACCGCTTGGGGACGCTCAAGAGCAACGGGAGCAGCAAGACCTTCCAGTACAACGCCGACGGAACAATGAAGACCGACGGCCTGCGCACCCTGGCCTTGACTTGGATCGGCGCATTCGGTTAAGTTTACATCTTCGGTGGGGTCTGCAAATACCTCAAAGTTTCCGTAGGGATAGATTCCCTTTTCCAGCGCGCGCAGAGCCGGCGACCGGTATCGGACAGAATCGTTCAGGATAACGGGCGATGCCGCCGGCGTACCAACTTCGCGGGCAAATTTTAAAACCCTTTCGGCGGTCTCTTTTACCGGAGAAAAAAGTCCGAAGCCGCCGGCGGGGTCGTCCAGACTGTCGCAGCACAGAGATACCCACACCTCTTTTGAGCCGCCCAGTATTTTCTTCAAAAGCTGCTCCTCTCCGGGGGTAAAGCTCTTAAAGGAATCTATAATGACGGTAATATCTGCAAAAAAGTTGTTGCTGCCCAGTACATCGCAGGCAATAAACGGCAAATCGCTCGGGTCTATTCCGGTTTCGGCAAGCAGGGCATTGTAGGCGGAATATATCAGCGACATATCAAAAAGTCTCTTGCCCAGCATGGAGTCCTTTTCGACTGCAGCGGCATTTTCAATTATTTCCGGGGTGACAGCGCGGCTTTTAAATTCGGCTACAGCGTCGAGCATTATTTTTACCGTATCGGTTTTGCGTCCGGAGGAACTGTATACCTTCAGGTAATCTCTTACCGAATCAACCGCACGGCTCATAAGAGCGGCCTTTCCGCTCTCGCTCAGCCGCGCAGACGCAATTCGGCCGTATGTACGCATAATTCTGTGGCAAAGGCGTGTAAAGCTTAATACCTCGCACAAAATTGCCTTTTTTTCGCCCAATTGCTGCAGAATGCGCCTTTCGGCGTCAAAGGATGCCTGCTCGGGGACAATGTAAATGACCTCGCCGCCCTTTTCGGCAGCAGCGTCGCAAATATCTAAAAGATGCGTGGTTTTGCCCGCTCCGGCAGGCCCCAACAGTAGGTTGAGCATATATTTCACCGCTTTTCCTCATTTATCAGTTTAATTATAGTCGTATTGACTTTTATTTTCAACTTGTATATAATTAATTTGAACTTTTACGCATTTGGAGGTTGTTTTTATGGACTTTAAAAGAGTATCTAAAAAAGCAAAGGGCTACTGGTATTTTTCTCTTGTACTGACCCTTATTCTTTTGATTTTGCCGGCGTGCGCCGCAACTTGCCTTCTCGGACTTCCCGGATATATTATCGCCGGATGCGCGCTTGCGCTGTATCTTATTATTGCGGCGGTCTATCCCGCGCTAGAGTATATTCAGTGGGCATATCTTATTACAAAAGACAGAATAGAGATTAAAAAAGGCATTATCTTTAAATCTCATAATATCATTCCCGCAGGCAGAATTCAGCATGTCAATATTGCCAGCGGTCCTATTATGCGCCTTTTCGGCATCAGCCGTGTGGAAATTCATACAGCGGGCGGAGTTTTCAAGATAATGGGTCTTGACAAAGAGACCGCACAGCAGGTGGGCGATACCCTTCACGGCTTTATCAGTTCGAAACTGAATTCGCAGAAAAAAGCCGAACCGATTGGAGAGTGATCCCATGAACGATAAGTTTGAAAAAATCCGCAACCACAAGTTTTTTATTTTTGATTACGTTCTGCGGATCATAGGTATTATTTTTGTCATCGTCATTTCCTTTTTGGACGACATTATTTCCGATATTATAAAAGAGGGATTCGGCGGAATAGACGCCAAAGGCGGAGCAATGGCTGCGCTGATAGCCCTGACGGTTATAGTTATCACTGTGGCAATAAGCGTTTTTATAGGGTATTTGCAGTGGAGATATTATTATATTTCCGCCGATGATGAAAATCTGACCATCGAAAAGGGTATCTTTTTAAAGAAAAAGCAGATAGTTCCTTTTGAAAAGATCAACACTGTGGATGCCCACCGCAACATCCTGCATCAGGTTGCAAAGGTCTGCCGTCTTAAAATCGACACCGGCGCGGTTGGCGCCAGGTCAAGCTCAATTCCTGAGGTTATGATAGTGCTTGACGACGCTACCGCCGAGCGGCTGCGAAATTTCATTCTGGCTCACAGCTCCGAGGCAGAAGAGGCTCTTGCGCAGGCGGGAGTTGAAAGGGTCAATCTCGGAATTGAAACTGTCGAGAAAAAAGCAAAGTTTTCCGATTTTATTCTTTTCGGAGCGACAAGAAGTCTTTTTGCTGGATTTATTGTGCTTGTAGCGATAGTATTTCCCATGATAGGCATGTTCTTTGAGGATGACTATATCCTTGATGTAGTTAAAGGCTTTTTGCTTGACAACTTTGGAGTAAAGGATGTATTTCTTTTTACCCTGTTTGTTGCATTGGTTATTATCGCTGTAATTCTTGTATGCTATGTTGTTTCCACCTTCATGTTTGTTATAACCTCAGCTATCAGGTTCTATGACTTTACAGCTGTTCGCAGGGGAGACAACATAAATATCAAGTACGGTCTGTTTACCAAAAAGAGCTACACCCTTCCCGTACGCAATATTCATGCTGTTATAATGCAGCAGAATCTTTTAAGGCAGATAACCGGCCACTGCTCGGTGGAGGTTGTGTCCATCGGTTACGGCGACGAGAAAAACGAGGTTTCTCTTTTGTTCCCAATTGTTAAAAAGAAAAAGCTCGGCGCATTTTTGCAGGATATTCTGCCCGAATACGCGACTGAAGATGAAAGGTACAGAGCTCCCGCAAGATCGCTGGCGCTGTTTATCTTACCGCAGCTTCTTTTCTGGACAATCATTGCGGCAGCGGTTCTAGTATTTACCGGCAGTTTTGCAATTGTCGGCGGATGTTACCTTATTATAGCGCTTATTACTGTTATTTCCGGTCTGCTGTCTTATGCCCACGCGGGTATTTCCTACGGTAAAAAGCTTGTATGCACAAGCGCGGGCGGTTTTAACCGCAAGCTTACAAGAATCCGTCAGGACTGTGTGCAGTCGGTCGGCGCAAACAACGATATAATAATGCGTATGTTTAAGGTAAGCAGCTACCGTATCGATTACCATGCTCCGGTCATGAAATCTATTGTTGTCGTGCCCAACCTTACAAACGACCACCTTGAAAAAATCGCTCAGCTTATAGAAGATTAATAAGGGATACAATTCAAGACGGCTCGGAAAGAACTGACCTTTCCGAGCCGTTTTGTCATTATTTATAAACTTTTGCGCGTCTTTTTTACAAAGACGGTAAAAAACAGGTCGAAAAACAATAACAAGATAAAAATAATGTCGATTTTAAGTCCTTTAAAAAGTACTTAGCTTTTTTAAGGGGTTGAAAATAGTAAAAAGATATATATAATAATATTTGTAAGATGAATTTTTCGGTAATTTGAAAGGATGTGCATTTTATGAATATTATTTTCGGAATTTTTGTAATAGCGGCGGCACTTTATATCAGATTTGAGAGCAAACCCAAAAGCGCGGACGCAAAAATTATTTTTGCATTGCTTTTGGTTTCGGGTATTGTAACGCTTTTTTCTTCGCTTGAGTTTACCACGCTTGCTAAAATCATCCTTTCCTTGGTCTCTATAGGCTCTCAGACTGTGATGCTGGCAGGATACTACGCTCAGTCTATTGTGGAAAACCGCACGGCTAAAAAGAGCCCGGCCAGGAGAAAAAGACGTGTATGCAAACTCGGCAGAGAAAAAAGAGCTGAAAATCTTGCCGGAAATGCAGCTTGAATCTTATAACACGCTAAAAAACAATATTTTTTTCACGCCGTCGGCAATAATTGTTGACGGCGTGTTTTTTATGCATTATTATATATAAGGCGTTTTGTACGCTATTTTGGTCAAAAGGGTGACTTTATGGAAAATCTCAAAAAGGTTTACAATGCTCTTTTAAAGGCGAATGGGAGAAATATATATATTCCGGCTCGCTGGAATATGAATAAGCTGCCTTGCGAGCCTTCAAAGCGGCGTGAAAATGAAATAATAGTAAACGAACAAACGTTCTTTGCGGAAGCGATAAAAAAGATTATGGCAGCACCTGCCAAAAAGCAGGTCGCAGGTCTTGCAGACGCGGTTATTTACTCTATGCTGCCCCGGACCTTTGCCGCGTGGGACTTTAACCAAAAGGATAAAGTCGAGGGCGGAACGCTGCTCGGCTGCATTGTGCTTTTGCCATGGCTTAAAAAGCTGAATATAAATATCATATATCTTCTGCCTGTGTTTGAGATGGGGCTGGAGGCAAAAAAGGGCGAGCTTTCAAGTCCCTATTCCATTAAGGATATAATGAAAATCGACCCCTGCCTGCACAGCGAGCTGCTCTATGGCATAACTCCCGAAGAGGAGTTTGCCGCGTTTTGCGAAGCGGCTCACCATATGGGCTTTAAAATAATGCTTGACTTTGTTTTCAGAACCTGCTCGCGTGATAACGTCCTTGTGCGCAATCACCCCGATTGGTTTTACTGGATAGACGAAAAATATGCCCTTGCTCTGCGCTCTCCGGGCACTGATGACGGCCAGTTTCAGATTGTCGGTCACGATAATATCGCCGCTCTTTACGGCAGCAAGGATATGCCGAGATTTCTCGATTACTTTGAATATCCCCCGACTGCCGAGCAGTGGAAAGAAATTTTAGAGCAATACGACGAAGGCGAAAAGACATTAAGCGAAATAACCGCCCAAAAGACAGGCAAGGTGGTGCTTACCGGTTTTGCCGACACCATAAACGATCCTCAGCCGCCCTGGACGGACGTTACATACTACAAGTATTATTTTGAACCCTGCGACGAGGTAAAGGCGCTGGTAGATATTGATTCTCTGCCGCCTTTTTTAGCTCAGGACGGAATCAAGTGCAGCGTTTTTCCCGCAAATAAACCGAACAAAGAGCTTTGGGAGTACATAGCGGGGGTTATTCCTTATTATATTAATAAGTTCGGACTTGACGGCGCGAGAATAGATATGGCGCACGCTTTGCCGTCACAGCTCGGAGCGGATATAATCAATAATATCCGTGCGGTTAAACCCGACTTTTTGCTGTGGTCGGAGGAGTTTTCGCCCAAGCGCGCGGGACTTGCTAAGGCGCAGGGGTACGATTTTATCCTGGGCGACTGTTTCGGCTATCTCGGGAAAATCACAGCCAAGTTTACAGAGGGTGCTGTAAAGGCGGAAATCCCCGTAACCGCGGCGCTTGAAACCCCTGACACCCCGAGAATCTTCTACACCATGAAAAAAGACGAAAAAGCCGTTTTGCAGGC